>SCVR01000207.1 GCA_004296805.1 Dehalococcoidia bacterium | reverse complement strand
GCCCGCTGGGCGATGCACCGGCGCAGTCGCTGTTCGAGCGGATCACAATCGAACTGAAAGGCGGCGTGGAGAGCCCGCGGAAGTTCCAGGACTACACGGTGTCGGTCGACGACGAGACGCTGCCGTCTGGGATCACGCTGACGCGCCTCGGATGCTAGAACCGGGGGGCACGGCCGCCGAGGTGATCGATGTGCCGATTTCGGCGCTGGAGCACTATTCGTACTGCCCTCGCCAGTGTGCGCTCATCCATGTGGAGCAGACCTTCGACGAGAACCAGTTCACGATCCGCGGGCGGATTGCGCATGAGCGGGTGGACAGTGGTGAGGAGCGGACGACGCGTGGGGTGCGGGCGCTCCGCGGCATTCCGCTCTGGTCGGAGCAGTACGGGCTGATCGGCCGCGCGGACGTGGTCGAGTTCCAGGCGGGACGTCCGGTTCCGGTGGAGTACAAGGTGGGCAAGCGGGTGGGCGCACACGCCGAACTGCAGCTGTGCGCGCAGGCGCTCTGCCTGGAGGAGATGCTGGGCGTGCCGGTGGCCATCGGGGCGCTGTATTTCCGGCAAGAGCGCCGGCGGTACGACATCGCGATGGACGACTCGCTGCGACGGCGGACCGTCGAGACGCTCGAGGCGGTACGCGACCAGATCCGTTCGCAGGCGCTCCCGCCGGCGCCCGCAGACGCACGCTGCCCCAATTGCTCGCTATTCAACGCCTGTCTGCCTTCGGTCGTCGCACGTCGGGCGGCCCATTGGAGGTACCAGGTCGACCTCTTTCGTGCCGTGCCGCTTCCGACCGGGCCTGGCACCGGCGCACGAGACCGCGATGCTTGAACTCCAGAACGTGCTGTACGTCCTGACGGAGGGTTCGCTCCTCCGGCTGGAGCACGATGCCGTACGCGTGGAGCAGGATGGCGAACTTCGTGCCCGATTCCCGTTGACGCACCTGGCCGGGATTGTGGCGGTGGGCCGAGTCTCGATGACTCCCAACCTGATCGGACGTTGCGCGGCTGACGGGCGGAGCGTCGTATGGCTCGACCGCCGCGGCCGGTTCATGGCACGAGTAGATGGGCGTACGAAAGGGAATGTGCTGCTCCGACGCGCGCAGCACCTGGCGCTGAGCGATACCACCCGCACGTGGCAGATCGCTCGCCAGGTGGTGGCGGGGAAGTTGCAGAACACGCGGCAGGTATTGTTGCGTGGTGCGCGCGAGGCGACCGCGCCCGGCGACCTTGCCCGCCTTGAGTTGCATGCCGTCCGCATCGGCGACGGCCTGGAGCACCTGCGGACGGTGGGCGACCTTGAGACGGTACGTGGGATCGAGGGAGCGGCGGCCCGCGAGTACTTCGACGCGTTTGGCGCCCTAGTCCGTGTCGACCGCGAAGCGTTCACCCCC
>SCVR01000206.1 GCA_004296805.1 Dehalococcoidia bacterium | reverse complement strand
CGTCGGTGCCGCCGTGCTGTTCGGAAGGCGACAGCACGTAGCCGCGCGTGCCGAGCACGCCGGCCTGCATGTCCTCGATCGCGGTGCAGTCGAACCAGCGCCCGTCTTCCTGCGCCGCAGTGAGGGCCGCGTCAACCCACTCATCCCAGCGGTCGTCGTCCTCGTCCATCCCGTCGGGGATGCGGACGTGGAACACGCCGCCGACCGAGACCTCGAGCACTCGCGTGCCCGGCTCCGGCGGCGGTGGCTTGGACTTCAGGGGGGTGCCGTATGCGAGCACGCGCGCGCAGAGGGCGGTACGGTCGCGGACTTCGTTCACGAGACGGCGAGGCAGCCTCACCGCGTAGCGACGGATCAGGCGACGGATGCGGTCGTGGCGCATCGTTCGACGGCCTTCGCCGCCCGGCGTTCGTCCGGTACCTGCGTCACGCGGCGTCTTCGAGCAGTGGCGGTTGCGGGTTCCGCCGGCGGTCCTGACAGGGGCAGTACCCGACCTCGCAGAACCCGCGTGCCGAGATTTCGCTGCCAGCGTGCGGATAGCCGTCCGGGGAAGGGGACCGCCGCCCGGTGACGGTGTTGAGTGCGGCTTCGAGCATCACGAGGTCGTGCTTGCGGACGGACGCGCGGTCAGTCTCGCCGCCCGGTTCACGTTCCCATTGCGCCTCGTCGACGACGAGCGCCGCCGACTCGACCAGCGCGAGCACGCCGGCGACGTTGCGGTCGTCCGGGATGCGATCCTCGATCGCATCCCGCAGCTCCGCCCAGACCGGCGCATCCCAGCCGCCGGTGTTCCGTGCCCATTCGAGCAGCCGCTCGGAGATGCCCAGCAGGCGTGCGTAGTCGATCGCGCGCGACAGCGTCGCAGTATTGGTCGTCGGTTCATTCGTCATTCGCGTGCTCTCCTTCGATCGGATTCGCCACCGCATCCGCGTCGAACGCGCGGCCGAGGATGCGGTCCACGGCGCGCTGCGCCAGTCCCGCCGCCACGACCGCAAGCCTGCGGTCGCTCCTCAGCACCGCCAGCCACGACGCGATGTAGGCGGCGGACTGTTCCAGGCGCGAAGCGTCGATGCCTGCTTCATGGCAGAGGAAGGCGGCCCCGAACTCGGCGACCAACTCCTCGCGTCCATAGGAGGGCGAGCCGAAGACCGCGGCGGTCTGGTAGCCCTCCCGATTCAGCCGGCTCGTGTGGCCCGTTGAATGAATCGCCTCGTGGAAGCAGGTCGCGTAGTAGCCGTGGGCATCACGGAACGCGGCCCGCGGCGGCAGGTGCACCTCGTCCTTCGAGGGCACGTAGTACGCGCAGTCGGCGTCGTGGAACACGCGCGGGCCACCCGCGTATCCGGCGATCACGGTCTCCGCGCGCTCGATCGGATCGAACTCGACACTGGCCTCCGCGTCGGGCAACTCGACGCCTTCGCACTGCGCGGCGTTGAACACGGTGTAGAAGCGCATGACCGGGAACGTGTCGATGACCTCGCCGTCCTCGTCGTCACGCCGTTCGATCCGTTTCCAGAGCACGATCCCCGTGCCGCGTTCGCCGCGGCGGACGTGCCCGCCGAGCGATGCCGCCTGGCGATAGGTCAGCCATCGTGGGTCGGTGTACCCCTGCTGGAGCGCGAGGAGACCGAGCAGCAGGAGGTTGATGCCGCGGTACGGGCGATTCGAGATCGCGTTGCGGTGCCCCCGCGCACGCCACGGATGACGCCAGGGGACAGTGCCCGCCTCGAGCGCGGCGGTGATGCGAGCGGCAACTTCCGCGTAGGGATCGGCACGTTCCTTGACCGGCCTGTGCCGGTCGTGCCTCGTTGCCGTCGTCACGAGACGGCCGGTGCCCCCGAAGCGCACCGGGATAGCCGGATGATCTTCATCATCATCTCCCTCCTGGTCAGGGTTGGGTCGTGTGGAACCGCGCGCTCATGCGGCGTGCGGGTGGTCGATTGGTGCGTCCGGTGGGATGCGCTCGAAGAGCGTGAGCCGCACCGCCCGCGTGGGGTCGTCGTCGCGCACCGCCTGGAAATGGGTGGCGTGGAAGCCGGGGATATCCGAGTACGACAGGGGGATCACCGCCGTCGTGTAGCGCCCGAACCGCGTCTCAAAGACGTGGAGGACGCCGGGCAGGAGGACCATCACGCCGCCCGGGGTCCGGGGGCCGTACTGCCCCGAGTGCTCGACGCCCTCGCCGGCCTGCGCCCGTGCAGCGCGCGGCCCCGTGCGACGATCTCGCCCAGCGGCGTGCTCCCGAAGTGGTCGATGAGTCCGCCGCCTTCGATCCCGAAATCGCGGCACACGTCATCACGATTGGCCGACGCAACGCGCGTCGCGTTGGCATACGCGACCATGAACGGCTCCCACTCGGATGCGGTGGCCTCGTCGCACGGGACCTTCCACCAGCGCGTGTCGCGGCTGGCCGGGCCGACACCTCGGTCGCTCGCGTCCTCATCGTGTTCACGAGAAGCGGCAGCGTCGCGGCCAGCCAGCGCGCCATCGTCATCCTGGTCCACGCACAGCCCGACCATCGCGGCGAGGCCGTAGCGGCGTGCGTAGGTCAACGCCGACCCGTAGCCCTGTGGCGTCCGTGCCACGAGCGGGATCGCCGTGGTGCCGGCGATCCACTGGCCCGACGTGTGCAAGAGCGTGGTGGTGAGCCGCAGTTCGTCCGGCTCACTCGCTTCGCAGGTCTGCACCACCGACAGGCCGTATCGCGCGAGCAGCGGGCGGAGCGACTGCCACACGCTGGTGAGGGTGGCGTAGCGGTAGTGCCGCTCGCTGATGCCGTCGTCGATCATCCCGGTCTCGTCCGTGTGGACGGGATCGAGTCGCTCCTGCACGCGAGCCAGCGCTGACGCGATCTTGTTCAGGCGGTCCGAGTGCGCGGGCATTCGTGGCTCCTCTCCAAGCATTCCGCAGTCACGCGGCCTGGATTGCGCGAGCACGGTGCGATTGCCACCGCTCGCCCATCCGCGCATGCGCATCGGCAAGGGCGCGGAGGAGCGCGTTGCGCCCGCCCTCGACCTGGCCGAGCTCGTTAAGGTCGTGGACGCCGCGCGGGAGCGCGACGGTCGAGGCTCGTGCACCGATCTGTTCCACCATCGCCACCGTGGCGCGTCGCCCGGGTTCGTCCGCGTCGAGCGCGAGATAGATCCGGTCGAACACCGCCAGCTCATCGAGCGCGACGGACGTCAGGTGCGTGCCCGCGAGCGCGACGGCGGGAATGCGCCATTCGCAGGCGGTGAGCCAGTCGAATGGCCCCTCGACGATCACCACCGCGCGGTGGCCGCGGGCGCGTGCCTGGGCCAAGCCGAGCAGCGGCGAGGGCGCCTCGACGTTGAGGTAGCGCAACCGCCGGTGCAGGACCGCCCGCCCGGTGAGCCAGGTGGCTCGCCGGGCGCGGTCGAGGTTCGGGACGATCACGCGCCCCGCGAGCGGCTCCCGCCACGCGCCCCGGTCGCA
>SCVR01000205.1 GCA_004296805.1 Dehalococcoidia bacterium | reverse complement strand
GCTCTTCCGATCTTCCTTGCCGCGAAGATCGGGGCTGTGTACTTCCTCTTCGTCTGGCTGCGGGGCACGCTGCCACGGTTCCGGCTCGACCAGCTCATGGGCTACGCGTGGAAGTTCCTGATCCCGCTCTCCGTCGCGCAGGTGATGGTCGTGGCGGTCGAAGCATCGATCTTCGCCCGCTGGGAGACTCCCGCGCTGTTCCCGTTGGCCGCCTTCGGACTGTTGAACCTCGGCTTGACCATCGAGGCCGTGCGGCGTTGGGCACGTGCCCTCGGCTACGCGCCTGAGATCACGTCACAGCAACCGGTGATGGCGACAACCTTCGGTGGCCTGAAGGCCGCGCAGAAGATGCGGGGGGGCTAGGTGGAGTCTCCCGGTATCGTCCTCGCGTTCTTCGCGCTCTCTGGCGTGACTGTGATGTCTGCATTGCTCGTCTTCGTCGCGCGCAACCTGCTGCACGCACTCGCGTTCCTCGTGCTGTCATTCCTCGGGATGGCCGGCCTCTTCCTAACGCTGAGTGCCGACTTCATCGGTATCGCGCAGATCCTGATCTACGCCGGCTCGATCTCGGTCCTCATGGTGTTTGCGGTAATGCTGACGCCGCTCGCGTCACGTAACAACGGCTCGACGCTGTACGTCATCCCCGCGCTACTTGCCGCGGGTGGCCTGTCAAGCATCATCGGCTTCATCGCCATCGACACGGAGTGGGACGAGCGAAAGGGCGACGCACTCGCCAAGAGCGATTTCACGACCACCATCGCGGGGATCGGTGACCTGCTGCTCGGCCGGTATCTGCTCGCCTTTGAGGTGGCCTCGGTGCTGCTGCTCTTCGCGCTCCTCGGCGCGATCGTGCTCGTGCAGGAGCGCCGTCGAGCAGGGGAGGGTGCGTGATGCCCCCGATCCCAGCGATCCAGGACTTGAGCATCACGCTCGCCCACTACATCGGGCTGTCGGGCACCGTGTTCGCCATCGGCGCGCTGATCGCGCTGTCGAAGCGGAACGCCGTCGCCGTCCTCATGGGCATCGAGTTGATGTTGAACGCCGTGAACCTCACAGTGCTGGCGTTCTCACGCTTCTCGGCGGCCTTTGACAAGACCGGAAGCGCGCCGCTCGAGGGGCACGTGTTCGTGGTGTTTGTGCTCACGGTCGCGGCTGCCGAGGCGGCCGTGGCGCTCGCGATGGCGGTGCTCGTGTACCGCCGGCGTGAGACGGTCGACCTCGACCGCGTCAACCTGATGCGCTGGTAGCGGGCAAAGGGCGACGCATATGTGGGTGAAGTTCATGGAGGTCGCGGACGGCTACGCCGCGCTGATGTGGCGAGAAGTCTTCAACCAGGAGGCGCTGTCCGTGCGTATCGTCCCGCCGGTCGAGGTGGGTGGCATGAAGGACCCGAGGGAGATCTGGGTGCCGGACGGCAAGACACACGTGGCACGTGAGGTACTGAACAAAATCTAATGTTGCTTCCCAACATCCCCGAGGCGGCCGTCTGGGCCATCTACTTCGCGCCGGTCGCGTCGTTCCTCGCGATCGCGGTGTACTTGCGCACGCGGCCGCTCCTCGCGGGGCGGGTCACGATTGCCGCGGTCTTCGTCGCCTGGCTGCTGGCGCTGTGGGCGCTCGACACGGTCTCCGGTTCGGACGGCGAGTCCGTGGGCTTCGCGTCGCACCACTGGATGACGCTCTTCGACTTCGAGGTGAACCTCGGCATCCGTCTCGACGGCTTGAGCGGCATGATGCTGTTCGTCGTGACCTCGATCTCCCTCCTCGTGCAGATCTACTCAACCGGATACATGGCAGGGGACGGCGGTTACGCGAGGTTCTTCGCGTTCATGTCGCTGTTCACGGCGGCGATGCTCGGTCTCGTGATGTCGTCCAGCCTGCTGCAATTGTTCGTGCACTGGGAACTGGTCGGCCTGACCTCCTACTTGCTCATCGGCTTCTGGTTCCACAAGCCGAGCGCGGCTGCGGCAGCGAAGAAGGCCTTCATCGTCACGCGCTTCGGTGACTTCGGCTTCATGCTTGCCGTGCTGCTGATCTGGTCGAAGACGCACACCTTCGACATCCTCGAGATCAACGAGGCCGTCCACCACCTGCCGAGGGCGGTCGTGGCAGGTTTCGTCGTGGGCCTGCTGTCCGGCGCGGCCGGCAAGTCGGCCCAGTTCCCGTTGCACTTCTGGCTGCCGGACGCCATGGAGGGCCCGACCCCGGTCTCCTCGATCGTCCACTCGGCGACGATGGTCGCGGCTGGCGTCTACCTGCTCGCGCGCTTCTTCCCGGCGGTGCACGCTGCTCCGGGTGGCATCCAGATGCTGATCGCCTACACGGGCGGCTTCACCGCGATCTTCGCGGCCTCGATGGGCATCGTGGCAACGGACATCAAGCGGGTACTCGCGTACTCGACGATCTCGCAACTGGGCTACATGGTCATGGCGCTGGGCCTCGGTGGGTACCCGGCGGCGATGTTCCACCTGTTCACACACGCGTTTTTCAAGTCGCTGCTCTTCCAGGGCGCGGGCTCAGTGAGCCACGCGACGAACACGTTCGAGATGCCACTGATGGGCGGGTTGCGGAAGCACATGCCGATCACGTTTGCGACATTCGTGATCGGCGCTCTCTCACTCTCCGGTGTCTTCCCGCTCGCCGGATTCTGGTCGAAGGACGAGATCCTGCTCGACGCCTGGAAGCACGACAAGTTCCTCTTCGCCGTGGCGGCGACGGTCGCATTCATGACCGCGCTCTATATGTTCCGGGCGATCTTCATGACCTTCTTCGGCGACTACAAAGGTGGGGCGCCCGCGGAGGACCACGGATCCTCGCACGATGCGCACGATGCCCACGCGACGGCCTCGACGGACGCGCATGGCGGCGGTCACGGCGGGCTCCACGAGTCGCCCCGCTCGATGACGTTCCCGCTGGTGATGCTGTCTATCCCGGCGATCTTCTTCGGCCTGATCGCCCCCAGCGGCTTCTTCGGGAAGTTGATGGACGGTGCCCTCGATCCGTCCCTCCGCCACTTCGAGTTCGAGTTCGAGCCGGTGGTGGTGGTGGTCTCAACACTGGCGGCGCTTGGCGGCATCGCCGTGGCAGCGGCTATCTACTACGCGCAGATGCCAGCGTCCTCGGTCATCCGAGGTCGCCTCGGCCCGCTGCCGAGGGTCGTGGAGCGCCTCTACTTCGTGAACGAGTTCGCCGAGACCGGGATGGTGCGGGGCGTCCTGCTCGGGGCAGGCCGAGGGGCGGCTTTGGTCGACAAGTACGTTGTGGACGGTGCGGTGAACATGGCCGGGTATGCCACGCGGTTCGCCGGCGACATGCTCCGACGCGCGCAGACAGGTCAGGTGCAGGCCAACACGTCTTTGATGATGGTCGGCATCGTGGCGGCCGCGGGGACACTGCTGGCGCTGTCTGGCGGCCTCATCGACCGAGTCTCGCCGGGCCTCGTTGAACGGCTGATGCCGTAATGCTGACGCTGTTCCTGCTGCTCCCGCTTGCTGGCGCGTTAATCGCCATCGCGCTCCCCGCGAACCGCGAGGGCGAGGCGAAGATCATCGCGCTGGCGTTCAGCGGGCTGAGCCTCGCCGTCTCGATCGTCATGTACGTCGTCTTCGACCGAGGCGTCGAGGGTTATCAGTTCGTCGATCGCTTTGAGTGGATCAAGGGCACGGACGCTGGGTTCTCGGTGCAGTACGCCGTCGGGGTCGATGGCCTGTCCGCGCCGCTCGTGGTGCTGCTCGGGCTGCTCACGGTGGTCGCCGTCCTCGTCTCTTGGAACATCGACATCAAGCAGAAGCAGTACTTCGCGTGGTTGCTAATCCTCGAGTCCGCGGTGGCGGGCGTGTTCCTGTCGCTCGACCTGATCCAGTTCTTCCTCTTCTGGGAGCTGGAACTGCTCCCGATGTTCTTCCTGATCAGTCAGTGGGGCTCCGGCCGCCGCCTGTACAGCGCGATGAAGTTCCTGCTCTACACGCTCGCCGGGTCGGCGCTCATGCTGGTCGGGTTCCTCGTCATTGGGTTTGGGGCGCACACCTTCGACATCGCTGCGCTGACGAAGGCCCCGCCGCAGGAAACGATCGTCCCGCTCGCGATCGTGTTCTGGGCGGTGATGCTGGCGTTCCTCGTGAAGTTGCCGGTGTTCCCGCTGCACACCTGGTTACCTGACGCCCACACGGACGCCCCGACGGCGGTGTCAGTGATGCTCGCTGGCGTCCTGCTGAAGATGGGCGGCTACGGCATCCTGCGGATCGTGCTGCCGCTCATGCCGCACCAGGCACATCAGTTCTCGACGGTGCTCGCCACGATCGCCGGGTTCTCGGTCATCTGGGGTGCGATCATCACGCTGCGACAGACGGACCTGAAGCGACTGGTGGCGTACTCCTCGGTGTCTCACATGGGGTATGTGCTGCTTGGTGTCTCCGCCTTGGGCCCCATCGGCCTTTCGGGTGCCGCCCTGCAGATGTTCACCCACGGCTGCATCACGGGGCTGCTGTTCGTGATGGTCGGGATGATCTACGACCGCACCCACACTCGAGAGATCGCCCGGCTTCGGGGGTTGATGCACCACATGCCGCTCATCGGGACGGTGTTCATCGTCGCAGGCTTGGCATCGCTCGGGCTCCCCGCGATGTCAGGCTTCGTCGCCGAACTCACGGTATTCCTGGGCTCACTCGGGCCGCACCCGGCAGCCACGATGGCGGCCGTCTTCGGTGTGGTGCTCTCGGCCGGTTACATCCTCTGGACCGTCGAGCGCGTCTTCCACGGCCCGAAGACGCACGACTTCCATGACCTCACGGACGCGAAGAAGTGGTGGGAACTGACCGCGATGGCTGTGCTTGTCGTCGCCATCATCGGCGTGGGCATCTGGCCACGAATCCTCACAGACACGGTTCGTACCGGCATTGAGCCGATCGCGAAGATTGTCGAGGCCGCCTCGTGACCTTCTTCGACCAGGTGCACGCCATTGGGCCCGCCCTCGTCTGCTACGCAGGCGCGGGGCTGGTGCTGGGCGCTGACCTGCTGCACGGCAAGCGCGCGTCGGTCTGGGGCTTTGCCGCGTTCGCTGCGGTGGGCGCCTTGATCTGGGCGCTCGCGCAGGCGGTATTCGGTGCAGAAGCGGGAGCGCTCGGTGGCTCAGTCCGCGTCGATGCGTTCTCGATCTACCTGACGTTCCTGATCGGCTCGGTACTCCTGGCGGTCGTCCTCTCCGGTCGAGAGTGGGGCTCCACCATCGAGCAGTCGGCCGAGTTCTACGCGCTCCTGCTGGTCTCGGCGGGTTCGATGATGCTGCTCGTCCAGGCAGACGACCTGATCACGATCTTCGTCGCGCTTGAGACCACCTCGATCTCACAGTTCATCCTTGCTGGCGTCACGCGCACCGACCGTTCGTCGGAGGCAGGGCTGAAGTACCTGCTCACGGGCGCGGTGGCGGCGGCCATCCTGCTCTACGGCTTTGCCTTCCTCTTCGGGATGGCGGGCACGACCTCCCTCGAAGGCATCGCGGCCTGGGTCGCGAGCGGCCCGGAGGCGCAGCGACTGCCGCTGATGCTGGCGTTCGTCCTCGTGGCGGTGGGGCTGGGCTTCAAGATGGCGATGGCGCCGTCGCACGCCTGGGCGCCAGACGTGTACGAGGGCGCCCCGACGCTGGTTGCGACATTCCTCTCGGTCGCCTCGAAGGCGGCGGGCTTCGCGGTGGCGCTCCGGCTCTTCTACACGGGCCTCGGGGGTGGCGACACCTTCATCTCTCAGGACTGGGGCAAGATGTTCGCGGTGTTCGCCGCGCTCTCGATGATCGTCGGCAACACCGGCGCGCTGGTGCAGACGAACGCGAAGCGCCTGCTCGGCTACTCGTCGATCGCGCAAGCGGGCAACATCGCCGTCGGTCTGGCCGCGGTCGCGGTCGGGAGCACCAACGGGGCGAGCGGTGTGCTGTTCTTCCTCGGCACCTACGCGGCGACG
>SCVR01000204.1 GCA_004296805.1 Dehalococcoidia bacterium | reverse complement strand
ACGCTCTTCCGATCTCGTGCAACGACGAGATCGTGCCGCGCACGCAATGGGCGGAGACGGCGGTGCACGCGGACGACGCGATCGAGATCGTGCGTCCGGTGCAGGGTGGTTGAGGGGGCTGGGATGAGCGACCACGCAGCAGCACCGAAGCGCATACCACTGCCCGGCGAGGAGCCGTGGGAGCTTGCGGGCCTGACGCTCACCTCGCGGCTGCTGTTGGGCACATCAAGGTATCCAAGCACGCAGGTGCTGCTCGACTCACTCGATGCGTCGGGGACAGGCCTCGTCACCGTCGCCCTGCGACGCGTCGACCCAAACCGGGCCGAAGACGGCGAGAGCCTGTACGACCTGCTGACCGAGCGGGGCCTCCACCTGCTGCCCAACACCGCCGGCTGCTTCACGGCGAAGGAAGCGGTGTTGACCGCTGAACTCGGCCGCGAAGCGCTCGGCACGTCGCGTGTGAAACTCGAGGTGATCGCCGACGAGGAGACGTTGCTCCCGGACGTCGAGGAATTGCTGGTGGCCGCGCGTGAACTCGTCGCGCGCAACTTCCAGGTGCTTCCCTACACGACGGACGACCCGATCATCGCACGGCGTCTCGAAGAGGTCGGGTGCGTGGCGGTGATGCCGCTGGGCGCGCCGATCGGTTCTGGCCTCGGCATCCGCAACCCCCACAACATTCAGATGATCAAGGAACGCGCAGGCGTCCCGGTGATCGTTGATGCGGGGGTTGGCACCGCCTCGGACGTCGCCGTCGCATTTGAACTTGGCTGCGATGGCGTGCTGATGAACACCGCCGTCGCGCAGGCGCGGCAGCCGGTGCGCATGGCGCGCGCGATGCGCGCGGCGGCGATCGCGGGACGCGAGGCGTTCCTCGCAGGCCGCATGCCGAAACGGTTCTACGGCGAAGCCTCGTCGCCGATGGACGGCCGTATCAGCGCCGCGCAGCAGGCGGCGTGGCCATGAGCGGCGCCGCGAGCACATTCCCACGACTCATCGTCGTCGCTGATCGCGACTACGTCGCGGACGACGAGCGCTGGTTGGCTCTGATCGCGGAGATCGCAATGCATACGGCAAGCCGCCCTGTCGCGATCCAGGTGCGTATGAAGGGCGCGTCGCGCGCCAAGGCCGGTGTGCTTGCGGCGCACGTGCGGCAGGTGATCCCTCGCGGCGTACCGCTGCTCCTGAACGGCGAGGCGGCACTGGCGGCGCGCCTTGGCTATTCGGGTGTGCACTGGCCGGAGGAGGACATCCCCGCCGCGCGCCCGTCATACCCGCTCGCGTTCCGCAGCGCGGCCGTGCACTCAGTGGAGGCAGCACGCCGCGCGGAGTGCGCCGGCGCGGACCTCGCGGTCTTTGGCGCGGTCTATGCCCCGGGATCGAAGCCGGGCACGGGCGCAGGCGCCGAGGCGCTGAGCGCAGTCGCACGCGCCACAGCGCTGCCGGTCTTCGCGATCGGTGGGATCCACCCCCAGCATGTCGCGGAGTGCCTGCGCGCCGGCGCGTACGGCGTCGCCGTCGTCTCGGGCATCCTCGGCGCGCCGGACGTGCGTGCCGCGGTCGATCTGTACCAGGAGATACTAGCGATCCATGCGGTGCCGGCCGCGTATCCGGTCCGGGAAGGTGGGTTCCGATGACAGAGATGCACGAGGCGGGTGCCACGGCGAGCGGGACCGGCCCGTTCCCATCGAGCAACAAGATCTATCGCACCGGCTCGCGGCCGGACATCCGCGTCCCCGCGCGCGAGGTGGCACAGAGCCCGACGATGGGGCTGACCGGTCCGGAACAGAACAGGGCGCTCGCCGTGTATGACACGAGCGGCCCCTACACCGACCCTGACGCGAACATCGATGTCCGCCACGGACTCGCGCCGCTACGCGCCGCCTGGATTGCGGAACGCGCCGACAGCGAAGAGTACGACGGCCGTCCGCCGACCGTGCTCGACGATGGCGGTGAACGCAACGCTTCACTCGAAGCGTTTCCGGGCGTGCGCTCCCGGCCGCTCCGCGCACGCCGCGGCGCGAACGTCTCGCAGATGCATTACGCACGCCGCGGCGTCGTCACGCCAGAGATGGAGTTCGTCGCGCTGCGCGAGGGGGTGGACCCCGACTTCGTCCGTGACGAGGTCGCACGCGGGCGGGCGATCATCCCCGCGAACATCAACCACCCGGAGAGCGAGCCGATGATCATCGGGCGCAACTTCCTGGTGAAGGTCAACGCGAACATCGGCAACTCCGCTGTGGCCTCCTCGATTGAGGAGGAAGTCGAGAAGTTGACGTGGGCGACGCGCTGGGGCGCCGACACCGTCATGGACCTGTCGACAGGGCGCGGCATCCACACGACGCGCGAGTGGATCATCCGCAACAGCCCCGTGCCGATCGGCACCGTCCCGATCTACCAAGCGCTGGAGAAGGTCGCGAGCGCCGAGGACCTGACGTGGGAGGTCTACCGTGACACGCTCATCGAGCAGGCGGAGCAGGGCGTCGACTACTTCACGATCCACGCGGGTGTGCGGCTCCGCTACATCCCGCTCACGGCGCGTCGCGTGACCGGCATCGTCTCGCGCGGCGGTTCGATCATGGCTGCGTGGTGCCTCGCGCACCACGAAGAAAATTTCCTCTACACACACTTCGAGGAGATCTGCGAGATCATGAAGGCGTACGACATCGCCTTCTCGCTCGGTGACGGCCTCCGCCCGGGCTCGATCGCGGACGCGAACGACGAGGCACAGTTCGCGGAGCTGCGCACCCTCGGCGAGTTGACTGAGATCGCCTGGAAGCATGATGTGCAGGTGATGATCGAGGGCCCCGGTCACGTCCCGATGCACAAGATCAAGGAGAACATGGACCTCGAACTCGAGGTCTGCCACGAGGCGCCGTTCTATAC
>SCVR01000203.1 GCA_004296805.1 Dehalococcoidia bacterium | reverse complement strand
CCCGATGAGCCACAACCGCGTGGCGTCCGACGTGGCTTCGCTCGCCGAACTCACGACGTCCACGGAGCCCGACGGCGCGCTCTACCGGACGCGTATCGCCGAGGCTCTCTCAGCGGGGCGGCCATTCGTCGTTGTCTTTGCGTCGCCGGCGTTCTGTACGACGCCCCTCTGCGGGCCGCAGGTGGAGGACCTTGGCGCGATCGCGAAGCAGTACGCGGGGCGAGCGGAATTCATCCACGTCGACCTCTACGAGAATCCGCACGAGATCAAGGGTGACCTGTCGCACGCCCGCCGCTCCCCACTCCTCAAGGAATGGGGACTCGAGACGGACGAGTGGACGTTCGTGATCGGCTCGGACGGCCGTGTGGCGGCCCGGTTCGAGGCCTACGCACCTCGCGCGGAGGTGGAGGCGGCGCTGCAGTCCGTCCTCACGCGCTAGGCAGCGAGGACGCTGGTGCAGTGGCCGCAGCGCTTCGCGGCGCGGGGCACATCCATCAGGCATTCGGGGCACTTCTTCAATGTTGGCTCCGCTGGAGCCTCGGTGCGGGCCCGTGCCGTCATCCGGTTGACGGGTGTGACGATCAGGAAGAACACGACCGCCGCCACCACGAGGAAGGCGATGACGGCGTTCAGGAACACGCCGATCTCGATGCGGCTCTCGTTCAGTGTGAACCCGATCCCGGAGAAGTCGGGCTGCCCCACCACCACGGCGATCAGAGGTGTGAACACGCCTTCGACGAGGGCAGTCACGACAGCGCCGAACGCGACACCGATAATCACACCGACCGCGAGGTCAACGACGTTTCCACGCAGCAAGAACTGCTTGAATTCCTTGAGCATCCGCCACCTCCCGGAAGGGGCGCGCCGAGGAGATCTACGAGCGCGCCGCGGCCATCAGTTGCGACACGGTAACAGCGCGCAGGCCGAGCCGTGCTGCCTCATCCAGGACGTCAGGCAGCACCTCGACCGTCCGTTGTCGGTGTTTCCGACCGTCGTGAAGGATGACGATGCGGCCGGGCTCCAGCATCTGCTTCAGCGCCCACTTCATGTAGGAAGCCGGCGGATTCGTCGCGTCCGAGGTGTAAGCGCTGCCAATGACGATCTGGTAGCCCCGCTCGTCCAGCAGGCGGCGCTGCTCCGCCCGAATGAAACCGCTGGCCGGGCGCGCAAGGCGGGCCGGGTTCGCATCGTCGATGAGGGCCTCGGTGCGTTCGAGGGATACCACGGTCTCGTCCCCGGTGAGGGTGACGCCAGCCCGATCGTCCCAGAAGTGGTTTCCGACCTCGTGGCCATCCGCGATGATCCGCGCGAACGTGGCGGGGTGCCGCTCGATCTGCTCGCCCATGCAGAAGAACGTCGCTTTCGCATCGTGAGCCGCGAGCGCGTCGAGGACGGCATCGGTGTATGGCGGGTGAGGGCCGTCGTCGAAAGTGAGCGCGAAGAGCGGCTCGTCTGTGTCGACCTCGAAGAGAGCGCCGTAGCCCCAGCGCTTCTGCATCGCCCGGGTGAGGGTGCGGGGCTGGTAGTACCAGGGCGCGACGGTCGCCGCGGCGACAGCAGCAGCCGAGGCGATCCCGGCTAACAGAGCGGCGCGCGTCACAGAGTTCATATCGAGATCGTACAGGCTTTGAGCGGCCCTGCTGCCATTCAGGGTTGGGTTCCTACGGGCCGCCCACGCTAGGATCGTTTCCACAGATTCACTACGCAGGAGTACCCGTGGCCCCATCCGATGCCGTCGCTGCCTTCCAGGTGCCCGTCGAGCGGGCCACGCTCGCCAACGGGCTGAGGGTTGTCGTATCGCCGGAACGCGCCGCTCCGGTGGTCTGTGTGGCGGTCTACTACGGCGTCGGGATGCGCCTCGAACCTCGGGGGCGAACCGGGTTCGCGCACCTCTTCGAGCACCTGATGTTTCAGGGGTCGCCCCAGATGGCGAAGATGGAGCTCGTCGGTCTCGTACAGGCGAACGGCGGCTTGCTGAACGGCTCGACCCGCACCGACTTCACGAACTACTTCGAGGTCATGCCCTCGCACACCCTCGAACTGGCGCTGTGGATGGAAGCCGACCGCATGCGCGGGCCGGTCATCACTCAGACCGAACTCGACAACCAGCGAGACGTGGTGAAGAACGAGATCCGGGTCAACGTGCTGAACCGTCCCTACGGTTCGTTCCCCTGGATTGATATGCAGGAACGTGCCTTCACGAACTGGCACAACGCCCACAACGGCTACGGCGACATGGTCGACCTCGACGCTGCGTCGATGGCCGACGTCCGGGAGTTCTTCGACACGTACTACTCGCCCGCGAACGCCGTCCTCGTCGTGGTGGGCGACGCCGATCCGTCTGAGGTCTTCGCGATGGCTCGTCGCTACTTCGAGGGCCTCCCCGCGGCTCCCCCACCGCCCGAGGCTGAGATCGGGGAGCCGCGGCAAGAGGAAGAGCGCCGCTTCTCTCGCGTCGACCCGCTCGCCCCCGCGCCCGCACTCGCAATCGCCTACCACACGCCCCCGGTCGGGACGCCCGAGTATTACGCAATGGGGCTGCTCCACCAGGCCCTGGCCGAAGGTGACGACTCGCTGCTCCACGCCGAACTGGTGTCGAAGCGCGGCTACGCATCGGAGGTTGATGGCGGCATCAACTTCCTTGGACACATGCACAACGCGCGGACACCGCTCCTGTGGTGCGTGAACCTGGTCCATGACACCGACGTCACCCCGAACGAGATCATCGAGGCATTCGACGAGGTCGTCGAACGACTGCGCGAGCACGGGCTCGATGCCGCCGCTCTCGCCCGGGCCAGGACGAAGGCCCGAGCATCTCTCTTCAGCACGATCGCAGACCAATACATCCCCGGCTTCGGCCTGGCAGACCTGCTCGCTGCCTTCGAACTGATCGAGGGCGATGCGAGCCACGTGAACGAACTCGATGCGCGCTTCAAGGCGGTCACACCGGAGCTCGTCGCCGAAGTGGCTCGGGACTACCTCCGACGCGAGAACCGAGTGATCCTGGAACTGCACGCGGGCGCCCCCACTGGCGCTGAGGCCGTCTCGTGACCGGCGTCGACACGGGCCTCCCACCACGCCCCAGCCTCGGATCGCCGCGCCCAGCAGCACTGGCGTCGCGGCGACGCGAGGTGCTGCCGTCAGGGATGAAGACAGCGCTCGTGCAGAGCGGCGGCGTCCCGGTGGTCGCCTTGCGGCTCGTCGTCGAGGCCGGGTCCGCCCACCTGCAACCCGGACAGATCTGGCTCGACCGCCTCATGCACGACTTCCTGCGCGAGGGCAGCGCGACGCACGACCGTGCCCAGTTCGCTGACGCCCTCGCCACCATGGGCAGCTCTCTCGATGTCGACGGCGACGAGCACACCACAGTCCTCCGGACGCAGGTGCTCGCTGAGCACGCGGCGGAGGCCACCGCGCTCCTGATCGGGCTGGCGCGGGCACCTCGGTTCCCGGTGGAAGAGACCGCCCGGCTCATTAGCGACCAACAGCGCTGGGCGGAGATCGCATCGCAGGAGCCGCAGTGGCGGGCGCACGCGGCCTTCCGCGCCTCGCTGTACCGCGGCCACCCCTATGGCGCGGTGCTGCCGAGCGGCAGCACGATGGCCTCGTTCACCGCGTCGGACGTGCGGGCGTTCTGGGAGCGGCACACAGGCGCGGACCGCGCGACGTTGATGGCTGCGGGAAAGTTCGACGCGGACGCCGTCATCGAGGCCGCTTCGCGCGCCTCGGACAGCTGGCAGTCACCCGCGGTCGCGTCAGTCGCGGGTCCGGTGGTGCGCGGCGAGCGAATCGTGAGGTTCGTGCCTCGTCCGGGGTCCGAGCAGACCACGCTACGCGTGGGGCTTCCGGTGCCTGCGCCCGGACACGGGGACTACATCGCGCTGGAGGTGGCGAACGCGCTCCTCGGCGGCTCATTCAGCTCACGCATCACGCAGAACATCCGCGAACAGAAGGGCTACACCTACTCACCGAGTAGCCAGATCTCGACCCGGCCGCGCGACGCGTACTGGGTCGAATCGGCCGATGTGACGACGCCGGTGACCATGCCCGCGCTGAACGAGATTCTCGGCGAAATCGATCGACTGCGCGCCGAGCAGCCCTCGGACGAAGAGGTCATGGGGATCACGAACTACGTGGCCGGGCTCTCGGCGATCCGCAGCGCCACGCTGAGCGGGCTGCTCGACCACCTCGAGTTCCTCGCGCAGCATGGCCTCACCGATGCGTACTCCGCCGGCTACGAGGCTGCGGTCCGGAGTGTGACGGCGGCGGAGATCTGGCGTGTGACTCGCGACTACCTGCGGCCCGAGCGTCTCACGATCGTCGCCGTCGGCGACCCAGCCGAGGTGCGGTCGGGCCTCGAACAGTACGGTGCCGTGATCGAGGGCTAGCCGGGGCGTGGTTCCGCGGGAGGGCGCGTCCGGTGCAGGGGCTCCGCCACGAAGAAGATCATGACGATCGCGCCGAGCGCACCGATTCCGCCTGAAGCGACGATTGCGCCGCCCAACCCCAGTACGCCCGCCAAGCCACCGATGATCATTGGGCCTGCCGCCCCACCAACATCGCCCACCAACCGCCAGACCCCGAGGAATTCGTTGCGTCCCACGGCTGGCGAGAAGTCGGCTCCCAGCGTCATCGCGATCCCAGCGCCGAAGCCGTTGCCCAGGCCGGTGACCATCCCTGCGAGCAGCAGCCCCGTGAACGAGTGGGCGAACGGGAACAACATCAGGCCAATCGCCATGAAGACGAGGCAGGGCACCCCGGTCCACTTCCGACCCCAGCGGTCCATCACGATCCCCGTCGGATAGAACAACAGCACCTCAATCAGGATCGAACCGCTGAGGATGAGGCCGATCTGGCTCGGTGACATCCCAATCGAGTCGCCCCACAGCGGGATGGCAGCCTCCCGAGAGCGACGCAGCACCTGGATCGCGACGGTGGCGAGCCCGGCGGTCAGGAACACCTTCCGATGATCCGAGACCACCGCCGCAAACCGTCCATAGATCCCGCCGTGGGCGACTTCAGGCGGCGTGCGGTCGTCCGACCGTACGAGCAGGTACATCACCGCCGACGCGGCAACGGAGAGCGCCGCCTGGAACCAGAACGCAGTCTCCAGTCCGTACGCCTCGGCTGTCACACCGCCCACCAGTGGCCCAATCAGATTCCCGATTCGGTTCGTGCCGCCCAGCAGTGACAGCGCTCGACCTCGTACCTCAAGCGGCGCCCGTTCGGTGACGTAGGCGAGGCGCGCCAGCTGCCAGA
>SCVR01000202.1 GCA_004296805.1 Dehalococcoidia bacterium | reverse complement strand
CTTCCGATCTCCCAGCGCGACGGCCAGCAGGCCAGCGAGCATGAGGCCCGAGGCACTGCCGTTGCCCTCGATCCCGGCGTTACCCGTCTTGGCGGGAGTCGGGGCGACCAACTGCAGGCTGGCAAGCACCAGCGTGCCCGTGCCCGAAGCCGGAACCGTCAGCGTCGGCACGACAGGCGTGCCGTTGATGGTGAAGGTGATGAGCTGGCCCGCCAGGGCGCAGGTCACCGGCAGGGTCACGACTGTGGTGCCCGTGGAGACCAGAGCCGAGGTCATGCACTGCTTCCCACCGACGAAGATGTTGAGCGTGCCTGTGCCCGCGGGCACCTGCACGTTCAGCGGGTTCAGGGCGGCCAGACTCGCGAGGGCGAGGGTGCCGTTTGATGTGGTGATCGTGCCCGGTACCGTGAGGGTCGAGGCGATCAACACGTTGCTACCGCCGACGAATGTGAGCGGGAGGCCTGGCACGCTGCAGGATGATGACAGCGTCACGGTCGTGGTGGTGGCGGTCGAAACCGTCCCGGTGCCACACACCGTGTTGCCGCTCATGATCGAGATCGAACCGGCGGGGGCACTCGGCAGCACCACCCGGACGACCGCGACATCGAGGTTGGCGATGCTCAGCGCAGCGCCACCGCTGGCCGGGATCGCAAGGACCGTGGCCAGTTGCTGGCCGGCGGCGTTGATGAACGTCAGCGAGCCGTTCGCCGTCGCGCAGGTTGAGGGTAAGGTCAGGGTCGTGACGGCCGCGCCAAGCGTGGTCGCGCCACAGGCCTGCCCGTTTACGTTCGCGGCCAGTATGCCGTTACCCGTGGGCAGGGTGATGGTGACCGGGGTCACCGCCGCGAGCGACGGCAAGGTCAGCGTGGCGCCACCGGTCAGGGGGACCGTCAAGGTGGAGACCAGGGCGCCGCCCGGAGTCGTGAATGAGATCGTTGCGCCTGCAGTCACACACGTCGCCGGGAGTGACATCGAGGTGGTGGCGGTCGACGAGACCGTCGCCGTCGCACAGGTGCGGCCGCCGACGATCGCGCTGACCGTGCCAGCGCCGCTCGGCACCGCAGGGATCACGATCGAGACGGGGTTCGCGGGTTCGAGGCTACCGATGACGAGCGTGCCCGTGCCGCTCAGCGGGACGATCACCGTCGAGGCCAGCGCCACTCCGGTACTCGCAAACGTGACGACCGCACCGGGCGTCGCACATGTTGAAGGCAGCGTCAGGGTGGTAGTGGCCGTCGGGGAGACGGTGCCAGCCGCGCCGCACGGAGCCTGCAACACCAATGCCTGAATGGTGCCGGCAGGCCCGGCCGGGACGGTGATGGTTACCCCCGCGGTCTGGGCGGAAGCCGTGCCCATCATGATCGCCGCGCACAGGGCGCCCATTACCAATGCTAGAGGACGTTTCATCGCGTCCCTCGGAGTGTCGTATTCACGCCACAATCCTCTCGACGTGCGGACACGCCTGTTCACTTCGTTCTGGTTTGTGGCAGTGACACTACGGTTGGAGCGCTTGAGGACTTGCAACATGCCTCCGCCCGATCTCGCGGTTCCGTTGCGGCCCCGAAGCGTGCTGGTTGAGCCCCGGGAGTGAGAGCGCGAGGCACACACCCCAGTTAGTCAGACAGAACATCCGTTTGACATGATGCGGACGCATGTTCTAGTCTGGCCGGGAGTTGCCGTCCTCGGCAGGGCGGCGAGCCGGATCCGGTGGCACTTGCTGGGTCGGGTCGGATAGTCTGATTAGTCTGCGGCTGGGTTATGAGCGGCTGTCCACGCGCAAGCGGAAACATCCACCTGTAACCCGTCACCCATCGAACAGGCTGTTCGATACCGCTTTGACAAGTAACCCGTTGGGTCCGTCGCGCTGCCCCATGATGACGGCAGTCCCGGCTCCGACACGCCGAGAGGGTCATCCGACGTGAAGGTTGTGTTCCTGGAGACTGTTGAGGGTTCGGGTTCTATGGGCGAGGTGCGAACCGTAGCCCCTGGATACGCTCGAAACTTCCTCTTGCCGCGCGGCCTTGCCGCACCGGCAACGCCGACTGTCCTCGCCCGTGCCGAAAGGCTGCGGGAGATCGAGGAGAGTCGGCAGCGGTCCCAGGATGAGCGGGCTCGCGAGCTTGTCGGCAAGCTCGAGGGCAAACCGCTCGTCATGGCTGTACGCGTCGGTGAGCAGGGACGTCTGTACGGTTCTGTCACAAACGTTGACATCGCCCAGAAGGCTGGGGAGATTCTGGGCGAAGAACTGGACAGGCGTCGCATCCTGCTGCCTGAGGTGATTCGGAAGGTGGGGGTCTACACCGTGCCCGTCCGGCTGTCGCGTAGCGTCGTGCCGGATGTGCAGGTGGTCGTGGTGGACGTGGACGCGCCGGAAGGCGTGGACGCGGCCGTTGCGGAGATGCTGAAGCCAGCAATGGAAGAAGCACCCGTCCCGACGCAGGCCTTTGCCGTCTCGATGGCGCAAGCCACCGAGGACGAAGCCACCGATGACGAGTCGGAGCCGGGCACTCCTTCCGCTTAGCGCGCCTACGCGCCGCGGAAGACTGGATAGGGCCCGCTCGTCGGGCCCTCGCCGTCTCACCCGCACTCCCCCACTGAGCCGAGGCCTGGCGTGGTACTCGATGGACGCCCCGCCTCACTCCGCCCGGATCAACGTCCGCGGCCAGCCCCTACGGGCCTGCCCCCGCATGACATCGCCGCCGAAGAGGCCGTGATCGCCGCGCTGCTCCTGGACGACGACTCCTACCCGCGCGTCCTCCCGATCGTCCAACCCGAAGACTTCTTCCGCGAGCAGAACGGCTGGGTCTACGAGGCCTGCCTGGCGCTCGCCGAACGCAACGAGCCGATCACCCTCCCCACGGTCGCGCACGAACTCGACCGCAACGGCCGCCTCGATGCGTCGGGCGGCGAGCAGTACCTCGCGGAGATCGCGGGGAAGTACTTCACCGCCGTCGGTGTCGAGGCCCACGCGCGGATCGTGGCGCGGGACGCGCTGTACCGCCGCCTCATCCAGGCGGCCGGCCAGATCGCCCAGATGGCCTACGAGGGCGGGCCGGATGTGCAGCGCGTACTCAGCCACGCCGAGACCACGCTGCTCAACCTCCGCACCGCCGAGGCCGCTGGCGACTTCAAGCGCCTCCGTGACCTCCTCGACGAATTCCTCGAGTCGCCCAGCGAGGAAGAGGACGGCGAACTCTCGGGTGCGATCCGTACCGGGTTCATGGACCTGGACGAGCAATTGTCCGGCGGCTACAAGCGCGGCGACCTCGTGATCCTCGCGGCGCGCCCCGGCATCGGGAAGTCGTCGCTGCTGATGAACTTCGGGCGGAACTGCGCGATCGGCCAGCACGGCACCGTCGCCGTCTACTCGCTCGAGATGAGCGGCGAGCAACTCGCGATGCGCCTGCTCTCCTCGGAGTCCGATGTGGAAATGGCGCGCCTGCGCCTCGGCCGCCACACCGAGGCGGAAGAGCAGCAGGTGATGCGCGCCCACGGCCGCCTCGCGACGGCGGGGATCTACATCGATGACTCGGCGGTGCTCACAGTGCCTGAGATCCGCGCGAAGGCGCGTCGGCTGCAGGCAGAGCACGGGCTCGACCTCGTACTGATCGACTACCTGCAGTTGCTCCACGGCGGCCGCGCCGACACGCGTGCCAACGAGGTCTCCCAGATCACGCGGGCGCTGAAGGAGATGGCACGCGAACTGAACGTGCCCGTGGTCGCCGCCGCGCAGCTGTCGCGTGCCGTCGAAACCCGTACCCCGCACATCCCGATGCTCTCCGACCTCCGTGAGTCCGGCTCGATCGAGCAGGACGCCGACGTGGTGATGTTCATCTACCGCGAGGACCAGTACGTGAAGCCCGAAGATTGGCAGGCGCAGCACCCCGGCGAGCCCGGCGGCGCGCACCCCACCGGCCTCGCACAGATCATCGTTGCCAAGCACCGCAACGGCCCCACCGGCACCATCACCACGCGCTGGGTCGCCCGCACCGCGAAGTTCGAGGACCTCCTGCTGCGCCCCGAGCCCGGTGGCTTCGGCGGCGGCGGCGGTGGCGGTGGTAGTGGGCGCGGCCGTGGCGGCTTCGACGGCTTCTAGGCGGCATCGATGACCGCCGTCCCGCGTGACGTGGTGCCCGATGGCACGTTCGAGGGCTTCCGCACGGGCGCGCGCGCGACCGCGATCCCGTCGCAGTTCTTCACCGAGGTGCTGCCGGGCATCGAGGACGCGGGTGAACTGCGCGTAACGTTGTACGCGCTCTACGCGATCACCCGCGGGGGCGCGATGCCGGTGATGCGCGCGAGCGCGATCGCCGCGGAGGAGCCGATGGCGCGTGCGTTCGCGCACCACGGCGGTGCCGCAGCGGTGCGTGCTGGCCTCGAAGCCGCGGTGGCACGCGGCGTGCTGCGCTCGCTGGCCCTGGAGGACGGCGACCTGCTCTTGGTGGTGAACACGGAGGCCGGGCGACGGCTGCTCGCGCGCATCGCGAGCGGTGCCGAAGCCACGCCGGGTGGTGGTGTGGTGGCGACAGTGGAACCGGCTGCGCTGCCCTCGCGGCCGGCGCAGGTGTACGAGCAGGAGATCGGGCTGCTCACGCCGGCAGTGACCGCGGCGCTGGCAGAGGCCGAGGCGAAGTACCCCGCCGCGTGGATCGTCGAGGCGATCCGGCTGGCGGTGCTGAACAACGCGCGCTCCTGGCGGTATGCGGAGGCCATCCTCCGCCGCTGGGAGACGGAGGGACGTGACGATGAAAGCGCTGGGGGATCTGCTGGGCGACCGGCCAACCCGTTCGACGCGCTCATCCATCGAGACTGACGCGCCCGCACGGCCCGTCGAGTCCGAACCCGTCTGCATGCACTGCGGCGGGGCACGCTTTGTGCGCGTCACCGCCGACCCGGAGGACCCCCGCTTCGGCCAGGCGGTCCCCTGCCGCTGCGTGCGGCAGGAGGATTCGCAGGAGCGCCGCGACCGCCTCACCCGCTATTCACGCCTCGGCGCGCTCCGGCGTCTGACATTCGCCACACTGCTCCGCTCCGGCCGCGCGAGCGACCCCCGTGCCCAGCGTGCCTACGCCGAGGCCGTCGCGATCGCCGAGCGCTATGCCGAGCGCCCCGAGGGCTGGCTGGTACTCACGGGTGCGCACGGCAGCGGGAAGACGCACATCGCTGCCGCGATCGCGAACGCCGTCATCGAGCGCGGCGACCCCGCCCTCTTCGTCACGGTCGCGGACCTTCTCGACCATCTCCGGTCGGCCTACGCCGACGATGCCGAGGTTGAGTACGATACGCTGTTCGAGCAGGTGCGCAACGCGCCGCTGCTCGTCCTGGACGACCTTGACGCGTACGCCGAGACGGCTTGGGCGCGTGAGAAGTTCTTCCAGTTGGTGTCGCATCGCTTCAACGCGGCGCTGCCCACGGTGTTCACTGCCGTGCGCCAGCCCGCCGACCTCGATGCGCGCCTCGCGGTGCGGCTGACCGACCCGGCGCTGACGCAGGTCGTCGAACTCGGCGGCGAGGCGCAGCCTGCGTACGTCCAGGTCGGCGCGATGACCCGCGAGCGCCTGGCGACATTCACCTTCGACACGTTTATCCCGGACGGCGTCGGCCTCACCGGCAACGACCGCAAGAGCCTCGAGGGTGCCTACCGCCGCGCGGTGACGTGGGCGCGTGACCCGAAGGGCTGGTTCGTCCTCCTCGGCAAGAACGGCAGCGGCAAGACCCATCTGGCAGCGGCGATCGCGAACGAGCGGCTCGCGAAGGGTGACCGCGTAGCGTTCGCGAACGTGCCGGACCTGCTGGACGAATTGCGAGCGGCCTACGCGCCGGACGCACGCCGCCGCTACGACGACATCTTCCGCACGCTCGCAGAGATGCCCGTGCTGATCCTCGATGACCTCGGCGCGCAGAAGTCGAGCCCGTGGGCAGAGGAGAAGCTGTACCAGTTGCTGAACCACAGGCACCTGGCGCGCGCACTCACAGTCATCACCTCGAACGTCCACCCGAAGGACATGGAGCCGCGCATCGCCTCACGCATCGGTGACCGCGACGTGTCGGAGATGTCCGAGATCACGGCGCCAGACTTCCGGCTGATGAACCACGGCGCGAAGAAGTAGCAACCGAGGCGGCGCCTCGCGTTAGCGGACGAGCCCCTGCCGAACAAGCCACGCCGTGACGTGCGGCGCGCTGTGGTGCATCAACTCGGCGGGCGGCATCGAGGCGCGGTCGAACCACTTGAGGTCGGTGAACTCCGGCCGGTGGTCTGCTGCGGGTTCCGTGTCGAGCGCGGGCCCGGTGTACACGGCCTCGAAGTGCTCGCTGTCCCAGAACAGGCCCGCGAGGCGTTCCGCGGCGGCGCGGACGCCCGTCTCCTCAAACAGTTCGCGCGTCCCCGTCTCTTCGAGGGTCTCGCCTGGTTCGGCGTGGCCCGAGGGGACTGCCCACAGCCCGCCGCCCGCGGTGCCCGGCCGGCGCTTTCCGAGGAGTACGTGCCCGTCCCGCAACGCGAGCACCCCGGCGGTCGGTCGGGGGTTTTCGTAGTGCCATGTGTCACAGCGTGTGCAGCGCCAGCCGCCCACCGACAGCAGCGCGAGGATGCCCGAGCAGCGCGCGCAGAAGCGCGGTCGCGGCCGTCGCGCACGTCCGCTCACCACCTCGGCGGTCGCGATATCCAGCGCGTCGTCGGGGAACCGTCGCGCATCGGGTGATCGTGCGACGAGCCCGCGCAGCAACGCCTCGGTCGTCGGGAACGCCAGCGCGTCCCAGGGCACCTCGTCAGGCGCGCACCAGCGGATGTCCATCGTGTCCTCGCCGGGCGCCGGCTCGTCATCGGTCGTCGCGACGAACGACAACAGCACATGGCCGCGCCCGTCCTTCGTCGCGAGCCATCGAGGTGCGGCGGCGAGCCCGCCCACCCGGACTGCGACCTGCGCTTCCTCCCCCGCCTCGCGCATCGCTGCCTCGGGCGGCGTCTCGCCGAGGCCGATGAAGCCGCCCGGCACTACCCACTTCCCCGCGCCATGCTCCACGGCGCCGCGCTGTACCAGCAGCACGCGCCCGTCGCGGACGAGGACGGCCTCCGCGACGGGCAGCGGGTTACGCCAACGGGTGCTGCCGCACGCCTCGCACCGCCGGTGTCCGAGGTAGCGCTCCACCAGGCGCGGAGAGCCGCAGACCGTGCAGTACGGGAGGGTCGAAGGGTCGGGAGTGCCCACGGTGGTGACTCGCTAGGACGCAGCCGGCTTCGGCTGCACCCCTTCCTGCCACTGGGCGCCGTCTGGCCCCCACTCCTTCTTCCAGACCGGCACGGTCTCCTTCACGCGGTCGACCGCGCGGAGCGCCGCCTCGAAGGCGTCCTGCCTGTGTGCGGCTGACACCACCACGAGCAGCGAGGTCTCTCCCACCTCCAGCATGCCCACGCGGTGGTGGATGCCGACGTCATGCACCTCGCGGGCAGCGAAGGCTGCGAGCGTCTCGCGTGCGACCGCCTCGAGCTGGCGTACCGCCATCTCCTCGTATGCCTCGTACTGCAGGCGGACGACCGCGTGGCCCTCGTGGTGGTCGCGCACGACGCCCTCGAAGACCACGCACGCGCCCGAGGCCGGTCTCATCACGGCGTCGCGCAGCGGCCGGGGGTCGAGGACGGCGTGGGTCACGAGGAACTTCGGTGTCTCGTTCGCCGTGTCCGCGCCTCCGGAGATCGGGGGGATCAGCGCCACCGTGTCGCCGTCGTGCAACCGCGTGCCGGGTTCGAGGATGTACTCCTCGTTCACCGCGATCGCGACGCCGCTGAGGTACGGCCCGAGCTTCGGGTGCGCCTCGCCGAGTCGTGCGCGCAGGGTCTCCACCGTCACGTCGGACGAGGCGAACTCCTCGACGAGGGCGTCGCTGCCGGCAACCTCGCGCAGGCCAGCGAAGAGTCGGACGGTGACGCGCACGGGGGACCTCGTCTCGCGCAATGGCGCCTGATCAGTATCGCGGCCCGGGTATGCCCTCGGCTAGTCGAGCACGCGCAGCGGCCGCTGTCGGAGCGCGACGAGGGCCGTCGTCGCCATGATCACGCAGGCGGCCGCCGTGTATGTGTGTTCGATGCCGATCGCGGCCGCGAGGAGGCCGACGAGCAGACCGGTCACCTGCATCAGCCCGCCGCCGAGCAGCAGCAGCCCCGTCACGCGCCCCAGGACGCGGTTCGGGACCATCGCCTGCACGATCGCGAGGCTCACCGTGTTCATCACCATGAACGTCACCCCCGCCATCCCGTTGAAGGCGAAGGCGATCGGGATCGACCGCGAGAAGGAGAACCCGAGGACGGCCGCGCCGAGCCCACCGCACGCGCCGAGGAACAGCCAGCCCCGATGCTGGAGGCTGGACCGGGTCATCAGGTAGGTCGTCGACAGGACAGAGCCGAGCCCCCAGAACACCGCGAGGTAGCCCCAACCGCTCGCACCGAGTAGCAGGACATCCTTCACCCACGCGCCGATCAGCACGCCCATCACGGACAGCCCGGCCGCCGTCGAGATCCACGTGAGCAGGACGGTCCAGCGCACCGCTGGTTCCTCGGCCAGCACGCGCAGGCCGCCACGCAGGTTCTCCCACACCGACTCGCGGCGGGCGTCCGGGTCGGCGGCCATCCCCGCGCTCTTCATCGGCAGCGCGCACGCGAGGATCGCTGCCGGGCCGGTGGCCGAGATCAGGTACGTGGCGCCGATGCCGAGGTGTTCGAGCGACCAGCCGGAGAACGGCGCCGCGACAAGCAGCGCGGCCGACACGAGCATGAAGAAGAACGAGAGCGCGCTCGACAACGCGGCCTCCGGCACCACGTCGCGCAGCATCGAGGTGCGCGTCGGCCCGTCCTGCCCCTGCACCAGGCCGAACGTCGCGAAGAGCGCGATCATCAGCGGGAGCAGCCAGCCCTCGCCGTCGTTGACCGCGGGCACCAGTAGCAAAGCGCCGATCCCCACCGTCATCACGAGCGAGACGAACTGGCTGACGATCAGTACCTGCCGCCGTGGGAAGCGGTCCGCGAACGCGCCGCCGAACAGGACGTACGCCAGGAAGGCGAGGCCGCGGCTCGCCCCCAGCGCGCCGAGGTACAGCACCGCCTTACCCTCGGGTGCGGCCGTCGTGACGTACCAGCCCTGCGTGAAGAAGAGCAGCGGCTGGGTGAGTCCCACGGCCAGCTGTGTCCCCAGCAGCAGCCGGAACTCGCGCAGGCGCAGCGCCTGTCGCAAGGGTGAACCGGCTGTCGCGATGGCGGCCACGGCGCCCTCGTCCTTCTGGCATGCTGCGGGGGTCAGGATGTGTCGAGAGGTGTCGAGGCTAACGCCTCGGAGGCTACGAATGTTGCCCGCGCGTCACCGTGCAATGTCTGACGAATTCACGGGACTGCTCGGCCGTCTCCGGGTGGAGGCCGCCGAGTTCGTGCTGCCGCAGCGCTGCCTCGTCTGCGGGCGGTTCGGCGCAGCGCTGCATCCCGAGTGCGCGGCCAGCCTGCCCGCGGCGGACGGGCCTCGCTGCCACCGCTGCTGGCGGCCGGGGGCCGGCACCTGGTGCGAGCGCTGCGCCTCCGGTGGCCCGGCCGTACCCGCCTTCGACGGCCTGCGCACCCCGTTCACGTTCACCGGCGACGCCCGCCGCGCCATCCTTGAAGCCAAGTTCCGCGGCGTGACCGCACTCCTCGTGCCGCTGGCCCGCGCAGCCGCCGATGTCGTGCCCGGGGAGTGGGCGATCGAGGCGGTGGTGCCGGTACCGCTCGCGCGCGGGCGGCGTCGGTCGCGGGGCTACAACCAGGCGGAGGTGGCGGCCGCGGAGGTCGCGGGATGCCTCGGTGTCCCGGTCCAGAAGAGATGGTTGCGACGCACGCGTGAGACACCGCCGCAGGCCTCGCTGACGGCGGACGCGCGCTCCCGCAATCTGCGGGGAGCCTTCGAGGTACGCCTCCCAGATTCGGCGCCCCGACGCGTCCTGGTGGTCGACGATGTCACTACGACCGGCGCGACGCTCGAGGAGGCGGCTCGTGCATTCCGGGCCGCGGGCGCCCGGCAGGTCTATGCGCTGGCAATCGCTCGGGAGGATTAGCCGCCGCGAGAGCCGCCCGGATACACTGAGGTCACCCGTGAGGGACGGGCGAGGCACTCTTAGCGTGATCATCACTGTCACCCTGAACCCGGCCATCGACGAAACCGTCGAGCTGGATCACTTCGTCGAAGGCGACACGAACCGTGTCGCCTCGATCCGTCGTGACATCGGCGGCAAGGGGATCAACGTCGCGCGCGTCCTCAAGGAACTCGGTTACGAGCCGTTGGCGATGGGCTTCGCCCCCGGCGACCTCGGACGCATGATCGAAGACACCCTGCGCGACGAGAATATCGGCGTCGACTTCACGTTCCTCGATGGTGTCACCCGCACCAACATCACCATCCTCGACCGCTCGAAGCACCGCCACACGGTGCTCTCTGCGGCCGGGCCGTTCGCGAGCCCGGACGACATCGAGGAGATGATCGGGAACATCCGCCGCCGGCTGCGCCCGGACACATGGCTCGTCCTCGCCGGCTCGCTCCCGCCACCGTGCACTGGTGAGGTGTATGGCCGCCTCGTCCTCGAGGCTGAGCGTGCCGGGGCGCTGACCGCACTCGATGCGGACGGCGTGGTGGTACGTCAGGTCCTCGACACCGGCGCGCGGCCCACCGTGATCAAGGTGAACCAGCACGAACTCGGCCGCGTCCATGGTGACCCCGTGAGCACTGAGGACGAGGTGTTCGAGGCTGCCGAGGCGATGCGCCACCTCGGCGTGGCTGCCGTCGTCGTCACGCGCGGCATCCTGGGCTCTGTCGCCCTGACGCCGGACGCGGACTACCGGATCAGCGCACCGGACGTCGAGGTCGTCTCCGCCGTCGGTGCGGGCGACGCATTCCTCGCCGCCATGCTGCTCGGGCTGCGCCGCGCGGAGGGCTGGGAGCAGTCGCTGCGCCACGGCGCCGCGGCCAGCGTCGCCTGCTGCCTGATGCCCGGCAGCGCGGAATGCCGCGTCCATGACGTGAAGCGCCTGTCGGACGAGGTCGTCGTCAAGCTCATCGCCCGTCACGCCCCCGTCGGTTAGTCCTGGTCCATGCCGGGCGAGACGCCAGTCGACCTGGCCATCCTGCTCGGCGGTGTGGATGGCGGCCCGCTCGAACGCTGGATGCGCGCGGCCCTCGAGGCCTGCGCCCTCGACACGGCTGAGGTCGCACGCGACAGTGGCGCGTTTGCGCGGGTCTTCCTGCTCGCGGACCGCCTACCCTCGCTGCCCGTCCCCGCGGGCGTCATCGTCGAGACCGACGCCGAGGCCGGCGCACTGCCGTTCCACTACGGCAGGCGGCTCCTCGATTGGGTACACCGTCACGGTGTGACTGCCATGGCAACGTGCGGCGCGGGGAGCGCACCGCTGCTGGTTGGCAATGAGTGGCGCGCGCTGGTCGGCGCGCTGGGCAGTCCGGCGCTCCCGCGCTGCGTCGCCAACAACCGCTTCTCTGCTGACATCTATGCCGTCGCGCCGGCCTCGACGCTCGCCCTGCTCGACCCCGCGCCCGCGACCGACAACGCGGTGCCGCGACGGCTGTGGGATCAGCACGGCGTCGAACTGATCGAGCTCCCGCGCACCGTCCAGACCCAATTCAACCTCGACACGCCGAGCGACCTCGCCGCACTCGCGCTGGTCGGTCACAGCGGCCCGCGCCTGCTCGCCCTGCTGCGTGATCGCGGTGCGGGCGCCATGCACCTCGACACGTCGAGGTTGGAACGCGCCGCCGCCTGCCTCGCCGAGCGCGCCGCCGAGGTGCTGGTGGCGGGACGGATCTCCTCGGGGACGTGGGCGTACCTCGAACGCGAGTCCGCCTGCCGCATTCGCATCCTTGCGGAGGAGCGGGGGATGCAGTCCGCCGGCACCGACACAGATGGCACGGCACGCTCGATCCTCGGCGCGCTGATCGAGGAGTCCGGCCCCGAGCGCGTCTTCGGTACCCTCCTCCCCGAGTGGTGCGACGCCGCGTTCATCGACATCCGCCCCGCCCTCGTTCACCTCGGTATCCGCCCCGGCCGCGCCGACCGCTTCGCTGCCGACGCCGGCCTGCCGGACGCCATCGAGGATCCTCGGCTGGCCGCGATCGTGCGGGCGGCGCTCGCCGCGCCCGTCCCGGTGGTCCTCGGTGGCCACTCCCTCGTGGGTGGCGTGCTGAACCTGGTGAACCAGTGGGCGTGGGACGAGAAGGACGCACGGGAGGGACGGGTCGGGCCGTGACGCCGGATGCCCGTGCGGACGCCGCGCGTTACCCTCGCCGTTCCGCAGATGCCGTTCCGCAGTTCGGGCTTCGAGGAGGACGTGATGGGCGCACTGGAGCAGGTCGATCCGGAAGTTGCCGCCGTCATCCGCCATGAGGAGGGTCGCCAGCAGGCCGTGCTGGAGATGATCCCCTCGGAGAACTACGCGAGCGCCGCGGTCATCGAAGCCGTCGGCTCCGTCCTCACCAACAAGTACGCCGAGGGCTACCCCGGCGCGCGCTACTACCACGGCAACCGCTTCGTCGACGACGTCGAGAACCTCGCGCGCGACCGCGCGAAGGCACTCTTCGGCTACGAGCACGCGAACGTCCAGCCGCACTCCGGCACGCAGGCGAACATGGCCGTCTACCTCGGCCTGCTCAACCCGGGCGACACCGTCATGGGCCTCAAGCTCGATGCCGGCGGTCACCTCACGCACGGCTCGCCGGTCAACGCGAGCGGCTTGCTCTACCACTTCGTCTCCTACGGCGTGGACCGCGAGTCCCACCTCGTCGACTACGACGAGATGCTCGCGCTTGCCAAGGAGCACCGTCCGAAGATCATCGTCGTCGGTGCGACGGCGTACCCGCGCGTGTGGGACTTCCAGCGTGCGCGCGCGATCGCGGACGAGGTGGACGCGGTGCTCATGGCGGACATGGCGCACCTCGCCGGGCTAATCGTCGGTGGCGCGCACCCGAGCCCGCTCGGCTTCGCACCGGTCATGACGACGTCCACGCACAAGACGTTGCGCGGCCCGCGTGGCGGGATGGTCCTCTCCGACCGTCGCTACCGCCTGCGCATCGACCGCGGCGTGTTCCCTGGCTCGCAGGGCGGCCCGATGATGCACGTGATCGCGGGCAAAGCGGTCATGCTGAAGGAAGCCGCCACGCCGGAGTTCCGCGCGCACGCGGTCCAGATCGTCGCCAACGCGAAAGCCCTCGCCGCCGCGCTCATCGATGCCGGCATCGTGCTGATCTCAGGTGGCACGGACAACCACCTGGTACTCGTGGACGTGCGCCCGCTCGGCCTCAACGGCGTGCAGGCCGCAGACGCCCTCGAAGCGGCAGGCATCGTCGTGAACTCGAACCCGATCCCGTTCGATACCTTGCCCCCCCGCGAGGGCGGTGGCATCCGCTTCGGCACCCCCGCGATCACGTCGCGCGGCATGGGCGAGGCGGAGATGAAGGTGATCGGGCAGGGGATGGCGCGCATCCTCCAGGCTCCCGCGGACGAGGGCGTCCGCGACCAGGTGGCGAAGACCGTGCGCGAACTGACCGCCCGCTTCCCGGCGCCCGGCGTGCCCGTCCGGTAAGAAGCTCTCCCCGAGGATGCGGATAGATACCCGCTGTATGCGGGCGGGGTTCGGCCTCGGCGATCGGTACATCAACGATTCAAACCGTTATGATCCCCGGCGTAAGTGACCGGGGTTTGACTGCGGCCGAGAGCCGAGGCCGCACAGAGAGGGACAGACATGGATTGGAACGACACGCCGGAGCAGGCGGCCTTCCGTAAGGAAGTCGCCGACTTCATCAAGACCTCGATGCCCGCGCGGTATCAGATGGACAAGGACGGGTTCCCGTCCGGACACGACTACTTCGAAGACCGCAAGAGCCCGGAGGCCGGTGCGCAGGAGGCCGCCCGCGAGTGGGCGACCGCCCTCGGCAACAAGGGCTGGATCGCGCCGCAGTGGCCGAAGGAATACGGTGGGGCCAGCCTCTCCCCGTTCGAGCAGTTCATCTACAACATGGAGATGACGAAGGCGGGCGCCGTGGGCGTCGGCGGCTCGGGCGTTGGCATGCTCGGGCCCATGCTCATGGTGCACGGCACCGAGGAGCAGAAGAAGACGCACATCCCGAAGATCCTTTCGGGCGAGGTCGTCTGGGCGCAGGGCTACTCGGAGCCGGGCTCCGGCTCGGACCTCGCCTCCCTGCAGACCCGTGCCGTCCGCGACGGTGACGAGTACGTGGTGAACGGCCAGAAGATCTGGACCTCCGGCGCCCACAACGCGGACTGGCTCTTCGTCCTCGTCCGCACGGACCCGGACGCGCCGAAGCACCGCGGCATCTCCTTCGTCCTCACGCCGAAGTCGGCCCCGGGCATCTCCATCCGTCCGCTGGTCAACATGGCCTGGGAGCACCACTTCAACGAGACGTTCTTCGAGGACGTGCGCATCCCGGTCTCCAGCCGTGTCGGCGAAGAGAACCGCGGCTGGTACGTCGGCATGACCCTGTTGGACTACGAGCGCTCCAACATCACGGGCGCCGTGTCTGCGCGGAAGACGATCGACCGGATGATTTCCTACGCCAAGGGCGAGGGGAAGTCGCAGTCCCGCCTGTCCACGCAGCCGAACATCCGGCTGGACATCGCTGACCGCTACATCGAGAGCGAAGTGCTCTTCAACTTCTCGTTCCGCATCATCTCGATGCAGCACCGTGGCCTGATCCCGAACTACGAGGCCTCCACCTCCAAGCTCTACAACTCCGAGCTGGTGCAGCGTCTCGCGAACACGGGCGTCAAGGCCTTCGGCCTGCACTCGAACATCTGGGACGGGGCGAGCCCGCACGCGGCCTTCCGCGGCACGTTCACCCACTCCTACGTCTCGTCCGTCTCGGCGACCATCGCCGCCGGCACGTCCGAGATCCAGCGCAACATCATCGCCACGCGCGGCCTCGGCCTCCCGCGCGGCTAGCCTCCGCCGCCCTCACCTCGAGGGCCCATCGACAGACGGAAGGCCACCCTCGGGTGGCCTTCCTGTTACCGGGGCATCTGGCGAGAGGGCGGTGCGGGCCACGCGCCGTCCGATGCCGTGCGGCTGGTCACGAGTGCGCGCGACCGTCCACGGGCGAGAGCGGGCAGTGCCCGCAGCCGCCGCGCGTGCACCAGAGGTCCTGCATCCGCAGCAACCCCTGCGCCGTCAGCGCGTCATGCGGCGTGACCTCCGCCAGCGCTGCGAGCGCCCTCGTCTTCCCGTAGGGAGGCGGCGCGGGCCACCGTTCGATCGCGGCGTGTGCCGCGTGCGCCAGTCCGAGGTCGCCGTACGCCGCCGCCAGCGCCACGGCGACGGGCAGCACCACGTTCCAGCCCACCTCCCGCGCCCGCACTACGCCCAGCCCCGCCGTCCGCAGCGGCACGATGATCGCCGCCGGCCCGCTCCCTTCCGCAGAGCGCACAACCTCGGTGACCCCGCGCAGCAGATCAATGCGGTCTCCAGCGAACGCCGCCCCAACCGCGTCTGCAAGGGCGACGCGCGCTGCCGCGCTCTCCGCCCTTCGCCCCGCCGAGGCCGCGAGCGCGCGGTCCAGCAGCGTCCGCCAGGCGGCCTCCCAGCCGACCTCGGCAGCCAGGTGCTGCGCGCGCCAGACGCGCTCGCCGAGCCGCCGCCGCCCCTCCAGGCGCAGGAGTGCCTCAGTCTCGGCCGGCGCACGGCCGAGGCGACTGGCTGCGCACGGCTCCCCCAGCCCCGCCGGGCCGAGCGCCACGGCCGCCTCCAGCCGCGCCCTACTCCCCAGTGCCGGTTCGAGGGCGATGGTCGGTGCGAGTCCGCCACCCGCGAGCCGCACCGGCCCGCCTCGCTCGGCTGCCCCCCGGTCGTCGCGCCAGACGAGGTGTAGGAGCAGCGAGGCATAGCGAGGGTCTCCGGCGTGCCCGTGCTGCGCGAAGTCCGTAGCGGTCCGGTGCACCTCCACGTCGCCGGCCGCCGGGACCCCGGAGGGCAGCAGCGCCACGGCCTCACGGACGTCCGGGCCCGGACCCCGCCCGGCCCGCCCCGCCCGGAGCAGCGGCCATGGCAGCAATGTCGCGGGTACCCGTCCGAGGAGCCAGGCCGCCGTGATCAATGGCTCTCCGGGCAGCGTGCCCGTGTCCGCTGGATCCGGCGGCTCCGCCGACGGCCCGCGGGCAGATTGATACCGTGCCGGTGCCTCGGCGAGGGCGGTGGCCAGCATGGACGTCTCCTCCGCCGGACAGGGAGCTGCAGGCTAGCCGCCTGGCTCACCCCTTGGCGGAGCGTCGCATCAGGCAATTGTGTGGATCCGGTGAGGCGACCAACCAGGGGACCTCGGCTGAGGGGATCCCGCTCGGGTGGGTCGCGGGAGGGCCACGGATTCTCGCTCCGAGGAACTAGCACTCCTCCGGGGTGAGTGCTAACATCCGGCGCATCGGCTGGTGTGCGCGTTCGGCGGGCTGCGGTAGCCCTCGATGTGCACCCCCGGAACACCCGAAGTAACGGTGGGGCCGGCATCGGCTCGCGGTAGCGCGAGCCGGGGGCCGGGTGGTGAAGGAGTTGGTACGTTGGCGACGAAGGTTGTCCCCGTGACGGACCACATTGTGCTCAAGGCTGTGAAGTCGGAGGAAGTGACGGCTTCCGGACTCGTGATCCCGGACTCCGCGAAGGAGACCCCGCAGCACGGCGTCGTGGTCGCCACTGGCCCCGGCAAGGTCAACGAGGCGGGGGTCATGGAGACCATGGACCTCGCCGAGGGTGACCGCATCCTGTACCAGAAGTACACCGGCCAGGAAGTCACCGTGGACTCGGAGGACTACATCGTCATCCGCTTCCAGGACGTCCTTGCCAAGCTGGACGAAGGCGCCGCCAAGCCGGCCGCCAAGAAGAAGTAAGCACCGCGGACACACCTGGCGGCCGGGACGTGCCTTGCGCGTCTGCGGCCCCACGCCTGCGAGGGCGGTGACCGGAGGATCCCATGGCTGCGAAGCAACTCCGCTTTGAAGACGACGCGCGTCGGGAACTGCGCCACGGCGTGGACATCCTCGCCAACGCCGTGAAGGCGACCCTCGGGCCGCGTGGTCGCAACGTGGTCCTGGACAAGAACTACGGGCCCGCCGTCATCACCAAGGACGGCGTGACCGTCGCCCGCGAGATCGACCTGAAGGACCGCTTCCACAACATGGGGGCGCAACTGGTCAAGCAGGTCGCGATCCGCACCAACGACATCGCCGGTGACGGCACCACCACGGCGACGGTCTTCGCACAGGCGATCTTCCACGAAGGCCTGCGCAACATCGCCGCCGGCGCCAACGCGATCTACCTCCGCCGCGGCATGGAGCAGGCGCTCCGCGTCGCCATCGACGAACTGAAGAAGATGGCCGTCCCTGTCGAGGACAAGGAGACCATCGCCGCCGTCGCCTCCATCTCTGCGAACGAGAAGCGGATCGGCGAACTGATCGCGGACGTGATGGAGCAGGTCGGCAAGGACGGCGTCATCACCATCGAGGACGGCCGTGGCATCGACGACGAGGTCGAGATCACGGACGGCCTGCAGGTCGACAACGGCTACGCGTCCCAGTACTTCGTGACCAACCCGGACCGCATGGAAGCCGCCCTGGACGATCCGTACATCCTGATCACGGACTACGCCATCGAGAGCGTGCAGGAGATCCTGCCCGTCCTTGAGAAAGTGCTCCAGGTCTCGAAGAACTTCGTCGTCATCTGCGACAACATCGACGGCGACGCGCTCACCGCGATGATCGTCAACAAGATGCGCGGCACATTCAACCCGCTCTTCATCAAGGCGCCGTCCTTCGGTGACCGCCGTAAGGCGATCCTCGAAGACCTCGCCATCCTCACGGGCGCCACCTACATCACCGGCGACATGGGCCGCAAACTGACCGAGGTGCAACTCGCTGACCTCGGCCACGCGCACCGCGTCGTCTCCGACAAGGGCACGACCACCATCGTCGAGGGCGCCGGCTCCGACGAGGCGATCCAGGCGCGCATCCGCCAGATCCGCGCGCAGATCCAGGACACCCAGTCCGACTTCGAGCGCGAGAAGATGCAGGAGCGGCTGGCGAAGCTCGCCGGCGGCGTCGCGGTCATCAAGGCCGGTGGCGCCACCGAGATCGAGGTCCGCGAGAAGAAGTTCCGCCTGGAGGACGCGCTCTCCGCGACCCGTGCGGCCGTGGAAGAGGGCGTGGTGCCCGGTGGTGGTGTCGCCTTCATCCGTGTGCAGAAGTCGCTGGACGCGGTGATCGAACGCCTCACCGGCGACGAGCGCACGGGCGCCCGCATCCTGCGTATGGCGCTGGAGTCGCCGCTCCGCCAGATCGTGGAGAATGCCGGCGGCGAGCCCTCCGTGATCGTCGAGCGCGTCAAGGACGCCCCGACGAACACCGGCTACGACGCGGACGGCGACCGCATGGGTGACATGTTCAAGCTCGGCATCATCGACCCCGTGAAGGTGTCGCGTGTCGCGTTGGAGAACGCCGTCTCCGTGGCGGCGCTGATGCTGACGACCGAGGCGGCCGTCGGCGAACTGGACGAGCCCGAGAAGCCGATGCCGGACATGAGCGGCATGGGTGGGATGGGCGGCATGGGAGGCATGGACTTCTAGTCCTGCCGGCCAGCGTCCTCGGAACGCCCTCCTTGAGACGGGCCGCCGCTTCCCCGGTGGCCCGTCTCGGTGTCTGCGGACTACTCGGACGCCAGTCCGAGGAAGCGCGCCGCGTTCCCGCCCAGGATCGCCGCCCGTTCCTGCTCGTCAGGCAGCGCCGCGTCCACGGACGCGCGGTCGACGTCCTGCGGGCGCAGCGGGAAGTCTGATCCCCAGGCGACGGTGTCGAGGCCTGCGAGATCGATCACACGGCGGAACACCTCCGGCCCGTAGAGGTACACCGAAGCGGCGCTGTCGAAGAGCACGCGGCGATCGAACCGTGCGCGCACCTCTGGCATGAGCGCCGCAAACGGGAACCCGCCACCCCAGTGCGCCGCGATCACACGCGCCTGAGGGCGCGCCTCCAGCAGCCTGCCCAGCGCACCCGGCGTCAGGCCGCCGACCTTGCCGGCGTACGCGTGTCCGACTTCCTCCGAGCAGTGGGTGAGCACGGGAAGCGTCGAGGCCGGAACGCCCTCGGGCGTCGGCTCGCGCACCTCGCCGATGCCGGCCGCCCCGTCGATGGCTTCGCGGGTTGGGACGAAGGCCAGCAGGCGGCCCCCCGCGGCGCGGGCCGCCTCGACGAGGTAGGCGGCGTGTTCCGCGGCCAGCGCCGGGTCGCGCCACCAGAATCCACACGCCACGGAGACGTCCACACCGGCACGCTCCATCGAGGCGAGCAGGTCATGGGCGGTCGCCATCTTCGCCTTTGGGTCGCCGTACATCTCCGCGAAGGCGGGCTCGGACACGGCGAGGCGCGCGCGCTCTGCGATGAAGCGGGGCGGGAACAGGTGGGTATGGATGTCCACGATCACGCGCGGGATCGTACGATGTGCAGCAGGCGCGCACCCGCACGCACACCACCGCGGGGGCACGTTTGAGGCATCGGGCGGGCGTCCGGCCATCTTCGGCCACCTCTGGTGGCTGTGGGTTGCCTGTGAGGACTCCCATGGCCGCCCGACCACACTCAGAGCGCCCCAGCCGCCTCCACTTCGCCCGGCGCACCACGCGGCCACCGAGCGACGAGCCCTCATTGCTCGTTGTCCCCCGTGTGACCCCGAATCCGCCGGCCACACTCCGCCGTCATCCGTACCGTCTGGCGTTCGTTGGGGCTGCCCTCACGGCCGGTCTTGCGGCGCTGGTCTGGGTCGGATCGGCCGGGGCGCTCAACGCAGCCGCGGACGGCCTGGGCTGGCTAGAGGAGCACAACACCGCGCGCGGACGCGCGCTGGTCACCGTCCTGTGTGTGGCCGCCGGCCTGCTCCTGATCATCGGCGCGTGGGGCCGCGAGACCGCGGAACGTCGCCCGGTGCGGCTCGCGGGCGGGCGTGCGAGGATGGCGGTCGACGAGGTGGCGGCCGCCGTGCGGGATGCCCTCCTCGACGACACGTCGCTCGCCGGTGCCGCCGTCCGGGTGCAGAACCTGCACTGGCGCGGCCTGCGGGTCACGGTGCGGGCCGACCTCCAGCCGCGGGCGCGCGTCGACGAGACCGTCGAAGCCGTGGACGAGGTGGTGGCGACGGTCGTGCAGGGACGGCTGGGCGTGCGCCTCGCGGCGCGGCCAACGGTGGACGTGCGGTATCAGGAACTCGACTTGCGGTTGGGACGAGGCACATGACGGACGCGACGGGGCCCGCAGCATCAGACGGCAGCAAGCCGCGCGCGATGACCCCTCCGCGTCCTTTCGACGCCGACCCGGCACCTGAGCCGGTCGCCATTGATGTGTCCGGCGGGGACGCCGAGCCGGTGGACGCGACTCCTGCGGCAGAAGTCATCGCGGTCGCACCTCCCGACGCGCCCGAGGCCTTCGAAGACCTCACCCAGCTGCCGCTACTGCTCGAAGCGCTGCTCTTCGTGGCCGACCACCCGGTGGAGGAGGCGTACCTCGCGCGCGCCCTCGAGGTGTCCCCGCAGCGCGTGATGCGTGCGCTGGACGACCTCGCGGACACGCTCCGTGAGGCCGGGCGCGGCATCCGCGTGCAACGCGGCCCGGATGGCGTGGTCCTCGTCTCCGCGCCGGAAGCCGCCACGCAGGTCGAACGCTTCCTCGGCCTCGAACTGAACCGGCGGCTTTCGACAGCCGCGCTGGAGACGCTCGCGATCATCGCGTACAAGCAGCCCGTCACGCGTGGGCAGATCGATGCCGTGCGCGGCGTGAGCAGCGACGGTGCGTTGCAGACGCTGCGCGCACGCGGCCTGATCGAGCCCGCGGGTTACGCGAACGGCCCGGGCCGGCCGACGCTGTTCCGCACGACGCAGCGCTTCCTCCAGCACTTCGGCCTGGAGCGCACCGGCCAGCTGCCGCCGCTCCCTGAAGAAGTGGACATCCCGCTCTCCGAGATCGGCGCGCAACTCGGCCTGGATGAACAGGCGATCGCCAACGCGCTGGCCGAGGTCGAAGCCGCAGCTGACGCCGAACCGACGGCCGAGGAGCAGGCGGCTGCCGCAGCGCTCGAACTGTCCGCGGACGCGAGTGCCCTCGCGAGTGCGGCAGAGCAGGCGTTTGCGAGCGCGCAGCGTCCCGACAGCGACGAGGCGTAGCACGCGCGGGCCGACGCCGGCCGGAGGCCACCGATGGTGACCGTCTCCGTACTGCTCACCATCGACATCCCGCAGTCACACTCGCTCAAGGAGAAGCGCGGCGTCATCCGTCCGCTCGTCGAACGGCTGCGGACGCGCCTGCACGTCACCGCGGCGGAGACGGGACTGCAGGAGCGTGTCGATGCGGCGCAGGTGGGCTACGCGGTCGTCTCGCGCGACGCCGCGACGGCGCGTGCCGTAGCGGAGGAAGCGCACCGCTTCGCGGAGGACTACCTGATCGGGCGTGGCGAGATCATCGACGCTGCGATCGAGGAGACCGTGCTGCGCTGATCCGGCCCGGCTATGGGTAGACGAGGTTCCGGTCGAGCAGCGCGCGCGCGACGACGACACGCTGCACCTCGGACGTCCCCTCCACGATCATCAACTGGCGGGCGTCGCGGTAGTGACGCTCCAACGGGTGGTCCATCATGTAGCCCTGTCCGCCGAGCACCTGCAGCGCGCTCGACGCCACGCGGTTGCTGGTCTCGGTGGCGAAGGCCTTGGCGATTGCCAGCATGTGCCCGTGCTCCGGGCCGTAGCGGCCATGGTCGATCATCCACGAGCCCTGGTAGACGAGCAGGCGCGCCGCCTCGATCTCGATCGCCATGTCCGCGAACTTCATCTGGATCGCCTGCAGGTCCGTCAGCGGTCCCCCGAAGGCGCGCCGCTCGCGGGCGAAGTTGAGGGCGTAGGTGAGGCAGCCCTCGGCGAGGCCGAGGCCCCGGGCGCCGACGACGGGCCGCAGCGACATCAGCGTCGTCAGCGGGCCCTTCATCCCCAGGCCTTCGGTGCCGCCCACCAAGCGGTCCTTGGACACGCGGACGTGGTCGAACGTCAGCACACCCGTGGGCACGCCGCGCACGCCCATCTTGCGGTCGACCGAAGTGACCTCGAAGCCCGGCATCGAGGTGTCGACGAGGAAGGCGTTGAGCGAGCGCGGGTCGGGGTAGTTCGTCTTGGCGAACACGACGACCTGGTCCGCGATCGGGCCACCGGAGATGAAGCACTTCTGTCCGGTGATCACGTAGTCGTCACCGTCCCGCACCGCGCGCGTCTGCAGGTTCGCGACATCGGAGCCGGCGTCCGGTTCGGTGAGGCAGAACGCCGCCTTCTTCTCGCCGCGCGCCACGGGGCCGATGTAGGACGCCTGCTGTTCCGGCGTCCCGAAGAACTTCACCGTGTGGGTGGAGAGCGAGGAGAGCAGCAGCATGAGCCCGGCGGAGCAGTCGTACTTCGACATCTCCTCCACGGCGAGGGTGAGCGCGAGCGTGCCTGCCTCTGCGCCGCCAACGGCCTTCGGCAGCGTGATGCCCAGGAGGTCAGCGCGCTTGAACGCCTGGAAGTAGTCCTCCGGATAGACGCCCGTCTCGTCCACCTCCGCCGCACGAGGCGCCACGACCTCCTGTGCGATCCGCCGTGCGGACTGTTGGATGAGCCGGTGCTCCTCGGTCAGGTCAAAGTTCACGGGTGTCTCCCACTGGGTGTCGTTTGCCCGGACAACCTACGGGATCGCGCGGGTCGGTGTCGCAGTCGCGGTGGCCGCGTCCGGCACGGCGGGCGGCGTGCCCGCGACGCAGTAGAAGGCGAGCGCGAGCACGACGAACGCGCCGAGGATCAGGTACTTGCGGTCCTGGCGCCTCACGGGGCGACGGTCGCGGCTGGGGTCGGCGTGCGCGGGGGCGTCTGCGGGTCATACGGTCGGTTGGTGGCTGCCTCCCACACGCCCCATGCCTCCTTCGCCTGGTCGTGCGAATCGCGCAGGCCGAGGCTGCCGAGCAGGTCGAACGGCGGCGACTGCGCGAAGCCGGGGTCACGGCCCGCGTACCAGATCAGGAACGGCGAGGCGAGCGCGTCGGCATCTTCGATCAGCCGCTGGAGGTAGCGCCGTTGCTCGGGCGGCGTCGAGGAGTTGAGGTTGTCGCGGCCGGGCGCAGCAGAGAAGCCCGCGGAGAGGAACGCCACCGGCAACTTCGTCTGCTTCGTGATGTCGAGGTAGTAGCCCGGCGGGATCTTGCGCGCGACCTCGTAAACGAACGAGGGGTATGTGGTGATCGCGAGGAGGTCCATCTTCGCGCCATACGCCTCGAGCAACTGCCAGCGAGGCGGGTGTGGCGGCAGGTCCGGGAGGATGCCGAGCAGTTCCTCGTACTGGAAGCCCGGGAACACCTTCGTCTCCGGGGAGGCAGCCTTCACCGCGTCATATGCCTCTTTGTACGCCTCGATGAATGCGCGATAACCGTCCGGGTTCCGCTCGAAGGTCGTGTTCACCTCAAGGCCGAGCGCGAGGTACGCGGGTTTCGCCGTGCGTGCGACGAACGCCGCGTCGGCCACGAACGCTTTCCGCAGGTCGGCGTCGGCAAGGGTCTTGCCCGCGTACTTCTGCGGCAGGCCCTGCAGGCGACCTCGGGCGGCGGGGTCGAACGGGTCGATCGCCATCGCCAGGGTGAGGCCGCGTTCGCTCGCAGCCCCGCGTGCGCGCAGCGTTTGCTCACGCAGCGCGTCCGAGGGCTTCGAGCCGGGCACGAAGTCGCTCCACGCCACGGCGCGCTGGACGAGGATGATCTCGCCGTAGTTGGAGGCGAGGTCGAAGGTGGCGGTGTAGGCATCCGGCGTGAGCGCAGCCGGGGTGTCCGTGAACCCCATCAGGAAGGCACGGGGCGCCCCGGCCGTGGGGCGGTCGCGCCGAGGCACCGTGGCGGTGTCGCGTTCCGTGCGGCACCCGATGAGGAGCGTCGCCAGGCAGCCGACGATGAGAATCAGACGCGAGGCACGGTGCATCTACCCATCGTAGACGGGCAGCCTCCCAACCTCACGCTCGGCGGACGCGAGCAGGACGGCCGATCGAGGGGTTTTCCGGAGAAGCACGGCCTGCGAACCTGCCGAGGATGGCCCTAGGCGGAGTTCACCCAGCGTCCTCCGAGGGAACCTCACGATGACGACCGACGATCTGCTCCAGGCGCTGACCCAGGTCACCTCGACCTCGGACGCGCGTGCGCTGGTGTCTCGGGCGATGCGCATCACCGGCGCGCCGAACCACCGTCCCCTGCAACTGACAGAACTCGTGCAGATGTGCGAAGCCCTCGGTGTGGAGGGTGGCCCCATCCAGCGCCTGGCCGAGACCATCGCAATGGCCGCACTGCGCGACTAGGCCGACTTCACAACAGGCGGCTCTGCCAGACCCGACACCCACGGACTCCGCAGCCTCGTCGCGACTGTCTCGTCGCGACTACTCGTCGTCGGCGTAGAGGGTCGCTCGGGCGACATCGCCCCAGGAGAACAGCGCCGCCGCGAAGCGGATCGGTTCCCCGGGCTCGTTGAGGGCCGGGAGCGACAGTCCCTCAAGGAACGCAGTCACCCGCTCAGGGATGCCGCCGTCCGCGTACAGGTCGATCGGGCGGAACACGCCAAAGGTGGTCGAGGCCAGCGGGGCGCCGCCCGGGTGTGCACAGGCGAGGGCCAGCGCGCACTGGTCAATGCCGTGCGGACGCCGCATCTCCCCCGCGCGGACACGGCTCCACTCGATGACGGCGTCGGCAAGTGTGTCCATGTCACCGGGCCGGAGCGGGGCCGCGAGGAGCCATTCCTGCTTGCTGAGGCCGACGCCTTCGCGGATCGATGCCTCAATGCGGTCTCGGAGCGGGGTGGTGGGACGTCGTCGCGATCCGAGCATGCTCCGCCTCCTCTCCCGCATCGGGGTCGTCCTTACGGAGAAACCCTCATGCCCACTATCGGCGGGTCTGACGGCCTCCTTACCCCCGGCCCACCCCGTTTACCGATGCATTACCGATCGCGCCTCATTGGACGGGTGCAGGGACGCCTGAGGGAGCCGCCGGTAGACTCGCCGGATGGACCGTGATCGCTTCCGACGCCTCGTCCGGCGCGCCATGCTGGCGCTCCCGCCCGAGTTCACCGCCCAGATGGACAACGTCGAGGTCATGGTGCGGCGGGAGCCGACCGACGCCGACCGCCTCGCGGGTGACGTGGGGCTGGAGGACGACCTGTTCGGCCTGTACACCGGCACACCGCTCACGGAGCGTGGCGACTACGGGATGATGCTCCCGGATCGCATCGTCATCTTCCAGGGGCCGCACGAACGGGCGTTTGCCCCGTCCCAGATGGCGGCCGAGGTTCGGCGGACCGTCCATCACGAGGTCGCCCATCACTTCGGGATGTCCGACGAGCGGTTGGATGCCCTGGGGCGATAGCCCTGAGGGTGAGCCAGCCGGGCAGCCTCGTTAGACTCGGGCAGCCGAGGTGAGGGAGGGCGCGCTGTGACCCAGGACGGATCCATCCGCGAGCAGTTCATCATCGGACTGGACGACACCGACATTGAGGGGTCGCCCGGCACCGGTGACCTCGCGCGCGCCCTCGCCGTCTACGTGGCCCACGAGGGTTGGGGATCCTCGCTCGGGGTCACCCGCCATGAGTTGATGCGCACCGACAAGATCAAGGACACGGGCCACAACTATTGCTATGCCCTCGGCATCGAGACGGACCGCTCCGTCCTCGACCTGGAGGACGACCTCGTCGCCTACCTGCGGAAGGCGGCCGCGAAGGGGAGCGACCCCGGCCTCTCGATCATGGGGCGGCACGCGGACCTGCCGCACGTGCTTGCGTTCGGGCGCCGCTGCCAGACCGAAATCATGCGTCTCGAGTGGGCGATGACGTTCTCCAACGAGGCGAACGTCTCGCTCCGCGCCCTCGGCCGCGACCGTCGCGGCGCCGTCGGCGCGTTGGCGGCGGCCGGGCTCCGCGCAGGCGGGGCGGACGGCCGGTTCATCGACCTGCGCGGCATCCGCGAACTCGAGGGCGTCGTCACTGCCGGCCAGATGCGTGAGCGCACCGACATCGACCTCATCATCAGCGAGGCGGGTGAGCCGATCGACCGCGACGACCGCATCGACACGTTCGGCTGGATCCGCCCTCGACTGGAGGGCGGCAAGTCCGTCGTCCGTTGCTCGCAGTCACCCGATGACCGGCGTCTCTGGCGTCCCCTGGACCGCAAATGGGGCGAGGACGTGGACGGCTAGAAGCCGCCGCCGTTCACGGGGATGCGCTGGTTCGTGATGTACCCGGCGGCGTCGGAGCAGAGGAACAGCACGGCGTCCGCGATGTCCTCCGGCTGGCACACCCGCCCGAACGGCGAGTTTGCCGCCATCGCCTTGATGTCCGCCCCGCGCGCTTTCATCAGCCGTTCGCCCATGTCCGTCTCCACGAGGCCGGGGGCGACGACGTTGACGTGGATGCCGTTCGCGCGCTCTTCCTTCGCCAGCGTGAACGCCACGGCTTCCATCGCCGTCTTGGCCATGTTGTACGGGCCGCCGCGGGCGGCGAGGCCGGTCGCCGCGCCGGACGAGATCATCACGATGTCGCCGCGTGGCTGCTGACGCATCTGCGGCACCAGCAGCTGGCTCATGTAGAAGGAGCCAAAGGCGTGCGTGGAGACGACGCGTCGCATCTCCTCCGGGTCCGTGTCCACAACGGAGTTGCCGCGGGAGGCGATCCCGGCGTTGTTCACCAGGATCGAGAAATTGCCGAACTCGCCGAGCGCCTTCGCGACCATCGCCTCGCAGGAGGCGTAGTCGGAAACGTCACCCTGGTAGGCGGCGGCCTTACGGCCCAGCTTCTGCACCTCGGCGACGACTGCATTCGCCTCGTCCGGGTGGCGGGTGTAGTTCACCGCGACGTTGGCGCCGGCTGCCGCGAGCGCGAGAGCGATTGCGCGGCCGATGCCTCGGCTGCCACCGGTGACGAAAGCGTTCCGGCCGCTGAGGTTGGGTGCTGCTGCTGGCATGGGGGACTCCTCGGGTGCAAGCGATCCTGTGTGTCGCCGGTGGAGAGTAGCGGTGCTGCGAGTCGCGTGTGTACGAGGCGAGGCGCGGCGCATACTGTCCGATCATGTCGACCCCAACACCCGCCACCCCCGCCGAATACCGGGCGCTCCACGATCTCGCCGTGTCCGTCGCCGAGGAGGCCGCGGCGCTGCTGCTCACGAACCTGCATGGCGTCCGGTCCATCGATTCGAAGACCTCGCCGACCGACGCGGTCACGGAGATGGACCGCGCCTCGGAGACGCTGATCGTTGGGCGTCTATTGGTGGCGCGGCCGGACGACGGGCTGATGGGCGAGGAGGGCGCGAGTCGCGACGGCACCTCGGGCGTCCGCTGGGTGATCGACCCGCTCGATGGCACCGTGAACTACCTCTACCGGCGCGGCGACTTCGCCGTCTCGATCGCTGCGGAGATCAATGGCCAGCCGGTCGCGGGTGCCGTCGTCGACCCGCAACGAGGCGAGACGTTCCACGCGTGGCTTGGTGGTGGGGCGTGGCTGAATGACACGCGCATCCACACCTCAGACGTCGCGAGCCTCGACCGCGCGCTCGTGGGCACGGGGTTCGACTACATGCCGGAACATCGCCGGCGGCAGGGCCGGATGCTGGGGCGGATCATCGATGTCGTGCGCGACATCCGGCGCGAGGGCTCGGCTGCCCTCGAACTCTGCTCCGTCGCCTGCGGACGGCTGGAGGCGTACTACGAACGCGGCCCGCACTGGTGGGACGCCGCGGCTGGCTCGCTGATCGTGCGCGAGGCGGGTGGCATGGCGGAGGCGCTGCACCCACCCGTACTGCCCGAGGGCGCATGGGCCATCGACACGTGGATCGCCGCGGCGCCCGGCGTCGCAGACGCGTTCCGGTCGCTCATCGTCGAAGCCGCACGCGCCGCTGAGGACTAACCATGCCGTACGACATCGGACGGCGCATCGCGATCTACGGCAACTCCGGCTCCGGTAAGACGACGCTCGGCCGCGCGCTGGGCGAGCGCCTCGGTATCCCGTTCATCGAGCTCGATGCGATCGTCCACTACCGCCCGAACTGGGAGGACCGCACGGACGAGGACTTCCGCGTCCAGGTCCAGGCCGCGCTCGACGCCTCGCCGGAGGGCTGGATCTGCGACGGCAACTATGGAGCGGTACGTGACCTCATCCTGCCGCAGGCGGACACGGCGATCTGGCTGCGGCTGCCGTTCCACGTCGTGTACTGGCGGCTCGCCTCACGCACCATCTGGCGGTCGCTCCTAGGCGCCCCGCTCTGGAACGGCAACCACGAGTCGCTGCGCCAGACGTTCTTCTCGAAGGACTCGATGCTGCTCTGGGGCATCACCGCGTGGCGTCGCACCCGGCGCCGCACCGCCCAGGCGCTCGCCTCGATCCCGCATCACGCCAACGTGATCGTGCTCCGGACGCCGCGCGAGGCGCGGGAGTTGCTGGCGACGGCATCGCGTGCGCGCTAGCCCCTACCCCAGCTCCGCCAGGCTCGCGCGCAACCCGTCGAGGCGGCCGCGCGCTGTCGCGAGGCGTTCTTGCTCCTTCGCCACCACGGCCGCGGGCGCGCGGGCGGTGAACTGCTCGTTGGAGAGCTTCGCCTCCTGGCGGCCGACCTCGGCCTCGACCTCCGCGATCTGCTTGCTGATGCGTTCACGTTCGGCGGCGGGGTCGAAGAGGCCCGCCATCGGCAGGATCACCTGGCCGACGGCGAGGACCGCCGTGACGACGCCCTCCGAGGGTGCTTCGTCGGCCGAAGCGACCACGTGCAGCGGCTGGACGCGCGCCAGTTGTTCGATTGCCGGTGCGAGGGCGCGCGCCGCGTCCGCGGCTTCCGCGCCGACGATGTAGCACTCTACGAAGCGGCCGGCGTCCACGCGCTTCTCCGCGCGGATGTTGCGCACGCCTCGGATGAAGTCCTGCACTGCCAGCATCATCCGCTCGGCGTCCTCGTCGATGCGTGCGGCATCGAGACTCGGGTAGCGGGCGACGATGAGCGCGGGTGCGCCGTCGGCGTCCGGGTGCACTGTGGCGAGCCGCTGCCAGATCTCCTCGGTGACGTAGGGCATGAACGGGTGCAGCAGGCGCAGCACCTGGTCCACGACGTGGACGAGGACGGCGATGGGCCCATGGTCGCCCGCGCGCACGCGCACCTTGGCGAGTTCGATGTACCAGTCCGCGAACTCGTCCCAGAAGAAGTCGCGCACCTGGCGCAGCACCTCGGCCAACTCGTATTGTCGCCAGAGCCGGTCTGAGTCGCGCGTGACAGCCGCGAGGCGGCTGAGGATCCAGCGGTCCTCCAGCGCCCCCGTGCCCGCCGCGGGCAACGTGAGATCGTCGCCGTCCTCGACCATGGTCAGCGCGAACCGCGAGGCGTTCCACAGTTTGTTGGAGAGGTTGCGACCGGCCTCGAGTTTATCGTCGGTCAGGCGCTGGTCGTTGCCGGGCGAAGTGCCCGAGATCATCGCGAAGCGCAGGCCATCGGTGCCGTACTTGGCCACCGACTGGAGCGGGTCGATCACGTTGCCGCGCGACTTCGACATCTTCGCGCCGTCCGCCGCGCGCACGAGGCCATGGAGGTAGACCGTCTCGAACGGTACGACGCCGTCCATGTTGTAAAGCGACAGCATGATCATCCGCGCGACCCAGAAGAAGATGATGTCGTAGCCGGTCTCCATCACCTGCGTGGGGTAGAAGCGGCGCAGGTCTTCGGAGTCCTCGGGCCAGCCGAGGGTCGAGTGCGGCCACAGGCCGGATGAGAACCACGTGTCGAGGGTGTCCGGGTCCTGGCGCAGGTCGGTCGACCCGCACACCCCGCACTGTTCGGGGTCACCGACAGTGCCGCGCACGGTGATGTGCTCGCCGTTGGCGCAGTACCAGACGGGGATGCGGTGGCCCCACCAGATCTGGCGAGAGATACACCAGTCCCGGATGTTCTCCATCCAGTGCAGGTAGACCCGCTCGAACCGAGGCGGCACGAACTTGATGCTGCCGTCTTCGACCTTCGCGATCGCGGGTTTCGCAAGCGTCTTCGCGTCCACCCACCACTGCAGTGAGATCAACGGCTCGACGATCGTGCGCGATCGCTGGCAGTGGCCGATCGAGTGCGTGTACGGCTCGATCTTCACGAGGCGTCCCGCGGCCTCCAGGTCGGCGACGATCTTCTTGCGCGCCTCGAACCGCTCGAGACCGGCATACGGCCCGGCTTCGTCGTTCAGCGTGCCGTCCGGCCGCATGATCGAAATCGTAGGCAGGCCGTGCCGCTCGCCGATCTCGAAGTCAACGGGATCATGGCCGGGCGTCACCTTCAGCGCGCCCGAGCCGCCTTCGATGCTCACGGCGGCGTCCGCGATGATCGGGACGAGCCGCCCCCCCGCCGGGACGATGCAGTGCTGGCCGATCAGGTGCTTCCAACGGTCGTCCTCAGGGTTCACGGCGACGGCGGCGTCGGCCGGGATCGTCTCGGGGCGGGTGGTCGCGATGGTGATCGCTTCGCCTGTGCGCCTCCCCTGTGCGTCTGCGATCTCGTAACTCACCCACCAGAACGCACCCGGCTCGTCTTCGTACTCGACCTCGATGTCGGAGATCGCGGACTCGCAGTCGACACACCAGTTGATCAGGCGGTCGGCGCGGTAGATCAGGCCGTCGTCGTACAACCGCTTGAACGTCGCGCGCACGGAACGTTCGCGTGCCTCGTCCATCGTGAACGCCTCGCGGCTCCAGTCGGCCGAGGCGCCCAGGCGGCGGTGCTGCTCCGTGATGCGGGAACGCGATCGCTTCACGAACTCCCACGTGCGTTCGAGGAACGCCTCGCGGCCGATGTCGTGACGGGAGAGTGCCTCCTTGGCGAGGTCACGCTCGATGATCGCGTTCACGGCAATCGCGGCGTGGTCGACGCCGGGGAGCCAGAGGGTGTCGTCGCCAAGCATCCGGTGCCAGCGCGTGAGGGCGTCCTCGATCGAGACGGTGAGCGCGTGGCCGAGGTGGAGCTCACCGGTCAGGTTGGGCGGCGGCATGATGATGGTGAACGGCGGCGCGCCCGGCTTCGAGGGCTTGAAGTGGCCGTTTGTCTCCCACCACTCGTACAGCGGCTGCTCCACGACCTGCGGGTCGTACGCCGTGGCCATTTCGCGCGGGTTCGTGCTGGTGTGGTCGGTGGTCATCGAGGCCTCACAGGGTTCAGGCGGCTGAGAAACAAGAAGCCCCGCACCGGCGGGGCTGAGCGGCAGCGGACGGGCCCGATCCGGGCCGCGCTGCCGCTACCGTACTACTACGAGTACGAGGGCTACGGACGGTACGAGGGCGGGCTCGTGCTTCGTGTTCACCTTTGGATCGTACAGGCTCGCCGCACGCCGTGCGAGAGGAGCGACCCCGATGCCGGCAGCGCGCAATCGCCCCACGCCGAAGCCGCCGGCCGACCCGTTCGAACGGGTCCGCGCGCTCTGCCTCGCGCTGCCGGAGGTCACGGAGCGCCCGAGCCACAGCCAGCCCGCCTTCTTCGTCGCGGGCAAGATGTTCGTGACCTTCTCCGTGAACCTGCACGGTGACGGCGAGGAGGCGATCTGGATTAAGGCCGCGCCCGGGGTGCAGGAGATGCTAATCGCCGAGGCCCCGGAACACTTCTACCGCCCGCCGTACGTGGGCCATCAGGGCACCGTCGCGGCCCGCCTCAACCGGGCGGGCACGCCGTGGGAGGACATTGACCTGCTGATCCGAGATGCCTGGATGATGATGGCGCCGAAGCGCCTCGCGGCGACGCTCGCACCACCCGATGGCGAGCGAGCCTAGCCCCTCAGCGCTTGTTCGATCTGCTCGATGTGTTCACGGCGGTGCGCGTGGCGTCCGGTGTTGAAGACACTGCCCTCGCTGAACCCGAGCGCCGCCAACTCCGGCTGCAGCCGGGCGATGGCCGTGTTGGCGGCCAGCGCGGCGGCGAGCGCCATGGTGGCGAGCCCGCGGCCCGATGCGGTCAGGAGCAGCGGGTCGAGCGCCTCGTTGACGCCCTCGTCATCGATGTTGAGTCCGGAGGGTGCACCGGCAAGTTTCCACCGGTCGGCCATCACCGCGGCGCGCATGTCCCAGAATGCGACGTGGCCGAGCGCGCTCGCGACGGTCCACCCGCCACCCAGCGTATGCGTCAGGTCGGCGTCGCTCAGGCGGCCGACGAGGGCCCTCAGTTCACTCAGACTGGCGTCGTTTTCGGCGATGGCGGTGGCAAGGTCAGGCATGGCGTGATGATACGACGCATCGGCGCCGACATCGCGTGTCTCACGTCAGGCAGATACCCTGCGGCGGCGCGTACTTCTGATGGGACGAGGGCGCGACAGGCGGGGAGGCTCGGATGCTGCAGGCGCACGGAGTTGGCTACACAGCGATCATCGTCCGCAGCCTGCGTGACTCCATCGACTTCTACCAGCGCCTCGGCCTGACGACGATCTACGTCGAGCCCAACCGAGACGACCCAGAGTCCTTCTGTGCCCTGATGTACGGCGGTGGGAATGACTCCTTCATCATGCTGGTCGGCCCGGCCGAGGGCGCACGGGTCTCCATTGCGGAAGCTCAGCCGGGCGTCGGCTCCATGCAGTACCTCTGCCTGAACGTCTCCCGCGAGACCATGACGAAGATGTGGGACGAGATGTCACGCGCCGGCGTCTCCGGCTCGGAGGAGATCGTCCGCGGG
>SCVR01000201.1 GCA_004296805.1 Dehalococcoidia bacterium | reverse complement strand
TCCACATCTCGACGAAGACACCGACGCTGGTCGACATGAGCAAGGCCGATGGCGCCCTCGACCGGTTCGCTGACGCGTTCCGCGGCTACTCGACGTTCCTTGCCATCGACAAGAAGGGGCGTTTCGACATGGCGCGTAGTTTCCAGGTGGAACTGCCGCCGTACACGCAGGACCTCTCCGACTCCGGGAAACTCGTCAGCCACGGCTGGGTGTTCCTGAACTCGTACAACTCGGAGATGTCGTCTGGCGGCAACATGGACGGCAAGCCGGCAATCGAGACCGGCGCCTCCAAGGGCGACTACGACTTCCTGCACATGATCAACTGGAAGCGCGCTGAGGAAGTCGTTGCTGCGAACAAGACGAAGACGATCAACGGGATGCGGGTGATCCCGCTGGATGTCGCGGCCGCAGAGGGCGTGCTCTACCTCGCCCCCGAGCCACGAAGCCCGCACGGCGTCGATGTGTCGCCGAACGGGGCGTACATGGTGGTCGCTGGCAAGCTCGACCCGCACGTCACGGTCTACGGCTTCGACAAGATCCAGAAGGCGATCGCGGCGAAGGACTTCTCTGGGAAGGACCGCTACGGCGTGCCGATCCTGAAGTTCGACTCGGTCGTCGCTGGGCAGGTCGAGGTGGGTGGCGGGCCTCTGCACACGCAGTTCGATGAGCAGGGGCATGGCTACACCAGCCTCTTCGTGGAGAGCGCAGTCGCCAAGTGGACGCTGGGTGATCCGTACTTCAAGGGCGACAAGGCGTTCAAACTCGTCGACAAGGTGTCGGTCCAGTACAACATCGGCCACCTCGTGGCGATGGAGGGCGACACGGTCAAGCCGCAGGGCAAGTACCTGGTCTCGCTCAACAAGTGGTCCATCGACCGGTTCCCGGCGGTGGGCACGCTGAAGCCGCAGAACTTCCAGTTGGTCGACCTGACCGGCGAGAAGATGAGCATCCTCTCCGATACCCCGATCGGGATGGGCGAGCCGCACTACGTCCAGGCGATCCGTGCGGACCGCATCAAGGCGTGGGAGGTGTACCCGCCGGGCACGAACCCGCTGACGATGGAGAAGGATCCGAACGCCATCGAGCTCGGCAAGGAGAAGATTGAGCGGAAGGGCAACACCGTGGAGGTGTGGGCGTCCGTGAAGCGGAGCAACTTCAAGCCGGACAACGTCGTCGTAAAGAAGGGTGATCGGGTGATCATGCACCTGACCAACACCGAGACCACGCCGGACGCGACGCATGGCTTTGCCATCCCCCGCTACAACATCAACTGCAGTCTGGACCCAGGAGAGGTCACCACGGTCGACTTCATCGCCAGTGAGCCCGGTGCATTCGCCTACTACTGCACCGAGTTCTGCTCTGCGCTCCACCTGGAGATGCAGGGCTGGTTGATGGTCACCGCGTAGCCAACAGGGGCGGGTGGAGACCTACCTCCACTCCACCCGCCCCTTGTTGGAGGTCCTGTCATGCCCACACGTCGAAGGTTCCTCAGTCTGGTTGGTACGAGTGCCATCGCAGCCGCGGGAGGGGTACTCATCGCGGGGTGCGGTTCGAAGGCCGCGAACCCCGATGGCCCACCTGAGATCCGTTACGGCCAGGAGCGGTGCGCGTACTGCACGATGTCGATCGACGACGCTCGGTTCGCCTCGGCGTGGCGGGTCGCGCGGACGGAGCGGCACTTCGATGACATTGGGTGCATGGTGAACGCCTCCCGACGTGAGTCGCTGCCCTCCGAGGTGCGCTTCTGGGTGCATGACTACACGGATGAGGCGTGGCTGGACGCGAGCCAGGCGACCTATGTGATCGCGTCGGCGATCAAGACGCCGATGGCCTATGGAGTCGCGGCCTTCGCGACTGCCGCGAAGGCATCCAGCACAGTCCCGGCGGCCAAAACGACGCTCACATGGACGGATGTCCTGAGCGCCGTCGAGAGGGAGGGTTGAGATGGCTTCGACGCTACCCACGCGGCTGATGTCCGCACTCCGCCGGACTGACCGCATCTGGGCAGTGTGCTGCCTTCTCACGGCCGTGATGGTGTTCACCGCCTCGCGCCTGCCGTGGTGGCACTTGGACATGCACGCCCCGCAGTACCCCAAGGGCCTGTCGCTCACCGCGTACGGCGACCGGATGGTGGGCGACCTCGACGAAGTGAACGAACTGAACCACTACGTGGGCATCGCAGCGATCAACCCCGCGGAGGTCTTCGAGCTGCGGCTGTTCCCGTATGCGGTGATCCTGCTCGTGACCGCGCTGGTCCTCGGTAGTGTGCTCGCACGGACGAGGCTACTGCGGATCGGGTTGATGGCCGGTGTGTGGGCGATGGCGATTGGGTTCCCGGTCGACCTCCAGCGATGGCTCTACCGCACCGGCCACGGCCTGCAAGAGGACGCGCCGATCCGGCCAGGCGACTTCACGCCGAAAGTGGTCGGGACGACGCAGGTCCTGAACTTTCGGAACGAAGCGATGCTCATCGAGGGGTTCTGGCTGATCCTTGCCGCCGCGGTGTTCCTGTCGTTCGGCCCGCCGCTGGTGCGCTTCCTCATCGCCAGTTGGAAGAACACCGGGGAGATGCCGCCCTCGGAAGCGCCGGACGCCACCGGACAGCAGCACGCCGCATGAACCGTCACACCGTCCTGACGAGCGGGCGCGCCTATCGGGGCCTGCTCGTACTCGTGGCCCTGATGTCAGTGCTGGGCGCTCGCCCGGTCGAGGCGGCCCCGACCGACTCGATCACCGCGATGCTGGCGAGGGCGAACTCCGGCGACACCATTACGGTCCCCGCGGGCATATATCGCGAGCAACTCGTGATCACGAAGTCCGTCGTCCTCGTAGGGGAGGGACACCCGGTGATCGACGCCGGGCGTCAGGGTGACGTGATCTTCATCGCGGCGGACGACGTGACCATCCGTGGATTCACGATTCAGGGATCAGCGCGGGACGTCGTGGAGGAGCCGGCTGGAGTCCGCATCCGCGGGAACCGCGCCACGATCGACTCGAACGTCGTCCGTGACACGCTCTATGGGATCGTCATGGAGGACAGCGCGGGACATCGAGTCACCAATAACCAGGTGTCGAGCGTTATGGAGTTCGGCCCCGAGCGGCGAGGCCACGCCCTGTACGTCTGGCACACGGACGGCACCACGATCGAGGGGAACACGGTCACGGGCGCGAAGGACGGGGTCTTTCTGGGCTTCGCGAACAACAACCATGTGGCGCGGAACCGGGTCTTGGACGCGCGCTACGGCATCCACTACATGTACGCCGACCACAACACGTTCATCGACAACGTGTTCCGGGAGAGCGTCGCGGGCGGGGCGATCATGTTCTCCAGGGACATCACGTTCCGCGGGAACGAGTTTGCCTACAACCGTTCCGCGGCGTCCGGCTACGGGCTGCTCTTCAAAGACGTCGATGACGTCGAGATGGTCGACAACCTCGTGCACCACAACCGGCTGGGGATCACGCTGGAGGGGGCACCCCACGCACCCGGCGCAACCGTGACCCTGACGCACAACCTCGTGGGCTTCAATGACGTGGCACTCGAACTCTCGACGACTACCGGGGTGACGTTCACCGACAACACCTTCGTCGGGAACCTGGAACAGGTCATCACGACCGGCGGGAGTGTCGAGCACCGCAACACCTGGGCGCTCAACGGACGCGGGAACTACTGGGACGACTACGAGGGGTACGACGCCAACGGTGACGGCGTCGGTGACATTGCGTTCCACTACGACGGCGCGTTCGACCATCTGGCCCGACAGAACGAGTGGGTGCGTACGTACTCCTACACGCCTGCGCGCATGGCCCTCGACCTGGCAGCGCGCTGGTTCCCGGCGTTCCGCCCGGCGCCGTCGGTCGTGGACCCGCATCCACTGATCCGTCCAACGCTGCGGCTTGAGGTTCCAGAGTCGGGCGTGCGTCGTCTCGCAGACCTCTCGGTCGCCCTCCTGCTCGTTGGGCCGCCGATGGCGGCCTGGTGGCGGATCGCCGGGAAGCGAGCCCCCGGATGGTAGCCATGCTGCAGGTGGACAACCTCGGCAAGCGTTATGGCGACGCGGCCGCACTTGAGGCTGTCACATTCGCGCTCGAGCCGGGCGAGGTGCTCGCGCTCATCGGGTCGAACGGGGCGGGGAAGAGCACGCTCATCAAGTCCGTGACCGGTCTGGTGCGACATACAGGCAGTGTGAAGGTCGGTGGGCTCGATGTCGCGAGACAGCCGAAGGCGGCCCGACGGCTCATCGGCTACCTGCCCCAGCACCCGGCGTTGCATGGCGACCTCACCGTCCGTGAGACGGCGACGTTCTACGCCGACATGAAGGGTGTCCCACACGACCGGGCCCGTGCTGGCGTGGAGGCGGTGGGGCTGACTGAGCACAGCGAGAAGGCCGTGGCGGCGCTCTCGGGTGGTATGCGACAGCGCCTCGCACTGGCGGTGGCCCTGCTCGCCGATCCTCCGCTGCTGGTGCTTGACGAGCCAGGGACGGGGCTCGACATCTCCGCGCGTCTGGAACTCCGTCACCTCGTGCAGGAGCAGCGGGCACGTCAGACCGCGGTCCTGTTGTCGACCCACTGGCTGGAGGATGTCCCGTACATCGCTGACCGGGTGCTGGTGCTGGAGCACGGGCGCGTGAAGTCGCTCGGCCCGGCGTCATCACTGGGCGGGCTCGGTGCCCCGCAGTCGCGGCTCTACTTGCGCCTGAACGGCCACAGTCCCGAAGCGATGCCGCTGATCACACGCCTGTTCCCCGGTGATGCGGTCGATCACTCCGGTGACTGGCTGGTCGTCACGACCGCGGCCGCCACGAAGGCGCGCGTGGTCGAAGCGGTAGTTGAAGCCGGGATGCCGATCCTCGACCTGCGGGTCGAGGAGGTCAGCGCGACTGGCACGACGGGCGAGCGGGGGATGCCGCTATGAGCGCGATGGGTACCGTGATCCAGAAGGAACTTCGGGACGCCTCGAAGAGCCGCTGGCTGGTCGGGTTCGCCGCCACCTTCGCACTGACGGCGCTCGCCCTCTCGCTGGCGCAAGGCCGCAGCGGCGACGCGACCGGGCAGGGTTTCACACGTACTACCGCGGGCCTCGTCAACCTCTGCCTCCTCCTCGTCCCCTTGCTGGCGCTCACGCTGGGGGCGAGCGCGGTGGCGGGTGAGCGAGAACGAGGCACGCTCGCATCGCTGCTGTCACAGCCGA
>SCVR01000200.1 GCA_004296805.1 Dehalococcoidia bacterium | reverse complement strand
TCGCGCGGCAAGCGCGACATCGAGCGGCTGGTGGAGGCCGCGAAGGACGAACGCAGCCTCATGTCGCGCAACCCGAACGCCCGCTACGAACTCGCGGACCGCTGGATCGAGATGCAGGTCGGGTTCAACGTCGCCTACCGCATCCCGTTCCTGCAGCAGCAGGGGGTCCAGCCGAACCACGAGGCCAGCGTCTCCAAGCTGTACGGCTCTGAACTGACACAGCGTGTCGCCCAGACCGGCATGCAACTGCTCGGCCCCGCCGGCCAACTGATGCCCGGCTCTCCCTACGCCCGCCTGGGCGGCGCGTACTCCAGGCTCTACCTCAGCGCCGTCGCTTCCACGATCACCGCAGGCACCTCCGAGGTGCAGCGCAACATCATTGCCCAGCGCGGCCTCGGCCTGCCGCGCGGGTAATGCCCTGACTATTACAGGCGCGCGATGGCGGCGGCGTCCCTCGGATGCGATGATCGCCCACGGCTGATGTCGGGCGGGATGCGCTCGGTATCCGGAAGGGCCTGAGCGTGGATCTGCCTCGACCGCACACCTCGTACGAAGGCGTCCCCGCGGACACCCCGCTCCGCGCCCCCGACCACACCTACAACGAGAACGACCGCTTCAGCACACCGCCCCCCAACTTCCGCTACGTCACCCTGGCCGAGGCACGCTCGTGGGACTGCAACTTCTGCGGCGGCTGCTGCACCTCCACGCGCAGCGACGCCGAGCCGCTGCACATGTACACCTTCGGCCGCCTTCCGAAGCACCAGTGGAAGAAGTTCAACGGCGGCGAGGCACTGATCATCCCGCTCACGCGGACGGGTAAGCCCCGCGCGTGGCGCGAAGAGGACGCGAAGGGCGATGGCCCGGCGTTCGTCTGCCGTGCCCTTGGCCTTCAGGACGACGGCACCACGCGCTGTCAGTTGTTCGGCAGCCCTCGCCACTCCGCCTGCGGCGAGTTCCCGATCTTCAGCGACGTCATCGATGACGAGGTCGAGAAGCAGGACTGGCACTCGATCCCGCACACCACGTACCAGCGGGCCTGCACCTGGGTGGACATCATGATCTGCCCGGAGTGGTCGCCGCTCCTCCGCTGGCGCGACAAGTCCAACCGCCTTCCGACGAAGATGTCCGCCGAGCAGTGGTCCTTCGCCTCCTACATGTTCAACGTCGCATGGCGCCTCAAGTCCGAGATCGACGTGCAGCAGTGGGAACTGGACGAACTAAAGGCGATGGCCGCGCGGCTCCCGTAACGCCGATACGACCGAGGTCAGTCAGGACACCCACATACCATGCGCATCCTCGGCATCGAATCCTCCTGCGATGAGACCGCCGCCGCCGTCGTCGAGGATGGCCGTCGCCTCCTCTCGAACGTCATCGCCTCGCAGACTGACCTTCACCGCGAGACGGGCGGTGTCGTCCCGGAGGTCGCCGCGCGCGCCCATCTCCGCGCCCTCGTCCCCGTCGTCCGCGCCGCGCTGACCGACGCCGCCTGCACCTGGGACGACATCGATGCCATCGCCGTCACTGCCGGGCCGGGGCTGCCCGGCGCGCTCGTCGTCGGGCTCAATGCCGCTCGGGGGCTTGCCTATGCCCGTGGCCTTCCACTCATCCCCGTCGACCACATCGAGGGTCACGTGCGCGCCAACTGGCTGGCGGAGACCGTGCCGGACCTGCCCGCGCTCGCGCTCGTCGTCTCCGGCGGCCACACGGAACTGCTGATGGTCGAACAGGACGGCTCGTTCACCCGCCTCGGCGGCACCCGCGACGACGCGGCAGGTGAGGCGTTCGACAAGGTGGCGCGCCTGCTCGGCCTCGGCTATCCCGGCGGCCCACCGCTGTCCGCGCTCGCCGCTACCGCGACCGACCGCCGCCTCAGCCTTCCGCGCGCCTGGCTCCGAGGTTCGGACGACCTCTCCTTCTCCGGCCTCAAGACCGCCGTCGTCCAGATGACGCAGCAGGCCAGCCCGCCCCCCCGCGCCGAGATCGCCTGGGCCTTCGAGGAAAGCGTCGTGGACGTCCTCTCCGAGAAGGCTGCCCGCGCCGCCGAGCGCGAGAGCGTGGCGTCGGTCCTCCTCGCTGGTGGCGTCGCCTCGAACCGCCGCCTCCGCGAGCGCGTCGCCGAGCGCTCCCCTGTTCCCGTCTGGATGCCCCCACCCATCCTCTGCACCGACAACGGCGCCATGATCGCCGCCGCTGCCTTCGCCCACCTTGACCAGGTGGTGAACCCCGAGTCTCCCCTCGACATCCACCCAACAGTGAAGCGCCACCCGCCGGCCAAACCCACCACCAAACGCAAGTAGCGTTCGCCGTCCCGCTCCCGGAGGGAGAGGGGGCTGTGGGGTGAGGGCGATCTTGAGGTTTCAACCCCTTCCCCCGAGGGGAAGGGGCAGGGGAAGGAGCGCTCTCGCGAAGCGAGGCGGTACGAACCTCACCCCACCACCGATCAACCCGGACCACCGAGTGCAACACCGGCATTCCGACCCAGGCGCCATCGAGGCCCATTCGCGCCCTCGATGGCCGCCCCCCTATCATCCGCATCGTGACCGGGCGGGGTTGCACGGGATGTCGCGTGATACCGAGCCCTCCCCGCCGGTCGAGGGATTCCTCGCCGCTCCCCAGCGCGCATGACGTGATCAACCTCGGCAGGACACGGCCGGGTGGGGAGTCGCCAGCACTGTGACGACCTGGGTCGGCCGCTACGCGATCGTCGGGGGGCAAGTGCAAGAGCACGGCCCCTGGCTCGTCGATCGCCAGCGCCAGCGCGAGGAAGAGACCCTCCGCCTCCTCGTCCTCACGGAACCCTCGGACACCCGCTCTGCCGACTTCTGCAAAGAGGTTGCCGAGGCCATCGCCGCCCTCTTTGCCCGCGAATCCCTCTCGATCACCGGTGGCCTGCTCCGCGCCCTACGTCTGGCCCACGGCAACCTCGCGGACTGGAACCGCCGCTCCCTGCGCGAGCATCGCGTTTCGCTCGGCGTCACCTGCGTCGCCATCCGCGACGGCGAGGCCGTCATCGCGCAGGTCGGTCCCGGCATCGCCTACCTTGCCGGCCCCCACGAGATCCGGCGGCTCGCCACGGCTGGCACTCCGGCCGCGAACCCCCTCGGCAGTGACGAGGCCGTGGAGCCGATGTTCACCGCGACGCCGCTCGCGGGGTACGAGATCCTCCTCCTCTCGTCGGCTGCCGAGCCCATCATCGGGCAGCAGGCGATTGAGGAGGCCCTTGTCGTCGGCCCCGAACGTGCCCTCGCCGAACTCTTCCGCCGCACGCGAGGCGTCACCGACATGACCGCCGTCCTCGTCGCCGACCTCGACATCGACGAGACGCAGGACGCTGAACCTCTCGACTACGCCGTGGAGGGCCGCGCCCAGACAGGTCCGGCCGGGATCTCGTCTGCGGACGGCGTGCGCGTCGCCAGTTCGATGACCTCGAGGCCGGACGTCGACTCCGGTCCCCCGATCGAGCGCCCGCGGCCCCAGCGCACCGCGGGCTCCCGGCTCCCGTCGCTCCGCCGTCCTCGCACCGTCGGACGGGCCGGACGAGGCAGCGCCCCAGGGATTCCGTGGCGCCTCGCCAGCCTCGTCACTGGTATCGCAGCGGTGATCGCCCTGCTCGCGTGGGCCGTCCTGCCTCGCCTGCTCAACGAGGATCGCGCTGCCGAACTGGACCGCGCCCTCTCGGCTGCGACGCAACAGGTGAGCGCCGCCGACTCTGCCGCAGGCCCGAGCGAGCGCCGGCAGGCCCTCCAGCAGGCGCTCATCGAGGTCGAGAAGGCCCGCTCAATCTCGGCGCAGGATCCGCGCGTCGCCGCCCTCGAGAAGAGCGCGCGCGATCGTCTCGATCTGCTGGACGCGATCACCAACGTCGATCAACTGACGACGGTGCTCACCTTCGCCGGCACCATCACCGCACCCGTGAACCCGGAGCAACTCGTCGTCGGTGGACGAGCCGTCTGGCTCATGGAGTCCGGTCGAGGTCGCGTGTTCCGTATCGACCCGCAGAACCAGAACTCCGCCATCGAGGTCTATCGCGCGGGCGAGTCCTACAGCCGCACTACCGCACGCGACCCCGTCGCGATCGCATGGGACGGCGCGAAGAACCGACTGCTCATCCTCGACGCAGGCCGCTCGCTCTTCTCGGTCGGGGACGATGCGAACGCGCGGCCTGTCGCCGTCGTGTTGCGTGGTGCCGCCGACCTCAAGTCGACGGTCTCGATGACGGTGTACCTCAGCAACCTCTACATCCTCGACAGCGCGGGCGGCGAGGTCTGGCGCTACCTCCCCGCCTCGGACGGCTTCGATTCAGAGCGAACCGGCACGCTCGGGGGCGCCGAGATCGCGCAGGCGAGCGAACTGGCGGTCGACGGGGACGTGTTCCTGCTCGACGGCGCGCGGCTCCGCCACTTCCGCCAGGGCCGCGAACTCGCGCCGTTGCTGCAGGGCATCGACAAGCCACCGCAGGGCCCGATCGCTCTCGGCGAAGACTTGCTCCGAGGCATCCTCTACGTCGCGGACCGCGGTAACCGCCGTGTGATTGCTGGCGACCGCGAACTCGCCTTCCAACGGCAGTACCGTCACGCCGACTTCGGCGACCTGCGAGGCGTTGGCATCTCCTCGGACGGCTCGCGCGTCTACGTCCTCACCGGTGACCGCATCTCGTGGTTCCAGCCGAGGCCGCCCGCTGCTGGCCCCGGAGGCTCCTCGACGCCGGTCCCCACCGGTACCTCGGCCGCGGCGACGCCATCACCCTCCGCGTCGCCCACGCCCACTCCGACCCCCACGCGCTAGCGTCGAAGCTCGATATCATCGAGGTCTCGCCGCAGTGTTCTCGAAAGATGCCATGCCCGACGCCATCGACCCGATGCAGGAGCGCGCCGTCGCCGACGCAGTCGTCACGCGTGCCGCGCAGCAATTGCGTGACCAACTGAAGCG
>SCVR01000199.1 GCA_004296805.1 Dehalococcoidia bacterium | reverse complement strand
CATCTTCACGCGGGATGGCGCGCGCTACTCAGGCGCGCCCGTGCCGACGGACTCACCGAACGCGGACCTGATGTCACAGTTCCTCAACCGGAAGCCGGGCGGACCGTACCAGTCGATCCCGATCGCAGCGTTCTTCGACGCCAGCGGCCGGTATCTGTACCACTACACCGAGTACCCGGCGGTCTACCAGAAGGACGTCATCCAGGCGCGGCTGCGCACACCTCAACCGGGGGAGACTGCTGAGGCGGTCGCCCAGCGCTACGCAGGCGATTGGGCCGCCTTCCGGCAATCACCGATCTTCCGCGTGTGCGCCTCGGCCTGCGCGGACGAGATCATCACGTCGCTGCACCGCTGCCTGCTGCCAGGCAGCGCAGCCTAACCCTCGCGGACGCTCGGGTCTTCGGGGCCAGTCGCGGCGACGCCGGCGGCGATCAGCGAGTCGATCTTCGCCTGATCGACGCCCGCCTTCTTGAGGAAGTCGATCGTGTCAGCGCCCGGCTTCGGAGCGCCGCGCTCGGCTCCGCCGGGGGTCCGCGAGAGCTTCACCGGGGTGTTGGCTACCTTCAGGGTGCCGCCTGTCCATGTCGGCAGTTCGCGCAGCATGTCGCGGGCGTTGACCTGCGGGTCCGCGACGGCCTGGGCGATGTTGTTCATCGGCCCGATCCAGCAGACGTCGGCGAGGATCTCCAGCCACTCATTCATGGTCTTCTTGCGGAACGCCTCGAACATCAGCGGCTCGAGTTCCTCGTAGTTCGTCGTGCGGTCGGCGGCCTTCAAGAAGCGCGGGTCGACGGCGAGGTGATCGGCGTCGATGCTGCCGCAGAAGAGCGCCCAGTTGCTGTCCTTGACGCCCGCGATGACGACCCAGCCATCCGAAGCCGGGACGGCCTGGTGAGGCGTCCCAATCGGGTGACGGAACCCCACCGGCTCCGGGATCTCGCCTGTGGAGGTGTACCGCACGATGGCGTTCTCCAGGAACGCGATCTGCGCGTCCAGCATCGCGACATCGACGTACTGGCCCTTGCCACTGGTGTTGCGCTCGACGAGGGCGCTGAGCACCCCGACGGTGGTCCAGAGGCCGCCGCCCATGTCACCGATCGAGTACCCCGCCCGCGCTGGCGGCCCGCCGACGTGTCCCGTGAGGCTCATCACGCCGGAGATCCCCTGCGCGATGATGTCGACGGCGCCTCGAGGGCTGTACGGGCCGGTCTGACCGAACCCCGAGGTCGAGGCGTAGATCAGGCGCGGGTTGATCTTGCTCAGCGTCTCGTAGTCGAAGCCCAGCTTCTTCATCGTGCCCGGTTGGAAGTTCTCGTTCACCACGTCCACGTGGGGGACAAGGTCGTAGATGATCTGCTTCACCTCGGGCGACTTGAGATCGAGCATCACGCTCTTCTTGCCGCGGTTCACGGAGAAGAAGTAGGTGCTCACGTCGTGGACGTAGGGACCACCACCGCGCCGCTGCTCGTTCTGGAAGACCGTCTCGATCTTCCAGACGTCCGCGCCCATGTCGGCCATCACCATCGTGCCGAACGGGCCAGCGAGGGCCCACGTGAAGTCGAGGATGGTGATCCCTGAGAGCGGTCCGGGCATGGTGTGTCTCCTCGACCCTCGTATGCGCTACGAGCCGGTGATCTTCTGACGCATCGCGGACGCGCGGGCGGCCTGTTCCGGACTGTCGCGCAGGCGCTTGTTCGCCTCTGCCTGCATGCGCTCGGCATCGGCGATGGCCATGTCGATGATCTGCTTCGCCTCACGCATCGCCGATGCGGAGCCCTTCGCGATCGTCTGCGCCATCTCAAGCGCGCGGGGAAGGAGCTCGTCTGGCTCGTAGACCTCGTTCACGAAGCCCCACTGGTAGGCCTCCTGTGCGGAAAAGGCGCGGCCCGTGAAGATCAGCTCCTTCGCCCGGGCTGCCCCGACGAGCCGCGGCAGAGCCGCAGCGCCGACGACGAGCCCCATCTCCGAACCAGGAAAGCGGAAGGTGGCCGTCGATGAGGCAAGGCGGATGTCACAGTTCGTCGCGAGCGAGGCGCCACCGCCATAGGCGAACCCGTTCACGGCGGCGACCACAGGCAGGGTGGTGATGCGGAACCGCTCGGTGGCAAGGCCGGCCTTGCGGGCCTCCTCCTGACTCTTCGGCTGCGGTCGCAGCGCAGGGTCGGTCATCTCCTTCAGGTCGCCGCCGGCGCAGAACGCCTTCTGCCCGGTGCCTGTCAGCACGAGACAGCGGACCGATTCGTCCGCCTCAGCGCGGTCGATCGCCTCGGCCAATTGCAGGCGCAGGAGGTAGGAGAGCACGTGGTAGCGGTCCGGCTGATTCAGGCTGATCAACGTGACCGGCCCGTGCCGCTCTTCGAGGACAAACTGCGGGGTCTCGGCCATAGGGGTGTTCTTTCAGTTGGCGCAGTCCTCGGCGAGTGGGGCTGGCGTGCAGAGTGTCTACCCCGCGGAGATTCGAGGTGTCAACGGCAAACGTTGGTCGCCCTCGTATACTCGCGCCTCCGGAACGGGCGATTGCGTGAGGAAGCAGCACGATGCCTGAGGCCGATCTGTTCCACACGATGCAAAACATGCGCGCCATGCGGCGGCTGAAGTCAGACCCGGTGCCGGACGATCTCATCCGCGAGATCCTTCGCGCCGGCATCGCCGCCCCAAACGGCTCGAACCGCCAGGAGTGGGGCTTCCTCGTCATCACCGATCCCGAGGTCAAACGGCAGGTGCAGGCCTACTACGCCCGTGCCTTCGAAGACATCGTGAAACCGCACTACCTGAGCGCCTCGACACCCTCCGGGATGACGGACTCGCAGTACCGACGCCAGTTGGAGCTGGTCGAACATCTGACGCTGAACTTCCACGAGGCGCCCGCCTGGATCGTGGCCTGTCGCAACGACGGCGAGCGCCAGAACCGCGCCGCGGGGGCCGGCATCTACCCCGCCGTGCAGAACATGCTGCTGGCGGCACGTGCCCTGGGCCTCGGGGCCACGCTCACCACGAGACACACCAACTACCAGGCCGAGTGCGACGCCATCTTCGGGCTGCCCGAGGGCGTGCATTCCTTCGCCATCCTTCCGATCGGATACCCCATCGGCCGGTTCGGGCCTACCCGTCGCGGCCCGATGTCGGAGGTGGTCTTCGGTAACCGCTGGGGCGAGCCGGCCCCGTTCCCGCTCGACGACTAGCGATGACCTCGGCGGTTGGAGCACGTACCTGATCAACAAGATCGTCGCCACCTTCGATGAAGCAGTCGCCGACCTGCAGGACGGGATGACCGTGCACTTCGGCGGGTTCGCCTCGCCGTTCAACACCCCGTCCTATCTGGTCGCCGCCGTGGCTCGGCGAGGTGTGAAGGGGCTCACCGCGATCTCGACCTCTATGGGACGAGGCGTGAAGCACCGCGACTCCCAGTCCCCCTGGCTACCGCCCGAGTTGCGCCCGCAGGACTTCTTCGATGTCGCGCTCATGGCAGAACTCGGACAGTTGAAGAAGGGCATCACGACATTCGCCGTGGGAGCACGACACGACCTCATCTACCCCTTCGAGGAGAGGCTGGCCGACGGCAGCGTCGAGGTCGAGGTGCTTGGACAGGGCTCGCTCGCGGAGCGGATCAGGGCGGCCCGCGCCGGCATCGCCGCGTTTTATACGCCGGTCGGCCCGGGTACCGATGTCGCAAAGGGCAAGGAGGTACGGGACTTCGACGGCATCCCGCACGTCCTCGAAACGGCGCTGCACGCCGACTTCGCGCTCATCCGCGCGTGGAAGGCCGACCGCTACGGCAACCTGATCTACCGCGGCCCTCGGACCTTCAACGAGACGATGGCGGGAGCCGCCCGAATCACCATCGCCGAGGTCGACGAGGTGGTGCCGCTGGGCGACCTGAAGCCTGACCAGATCCACACCGCCGGTGTGTATGTGCAACGCGTGGTTGTCCGCCCGTCGACGCCCGTCAGCGACTGGACGACGCCCCTGTGAGCGTGCCATCGAACCGGAACGAGCCGGAACGCCTCCACCCGACGGTGATGGCGATGGTCGTGGCGCGTGACTTCGAGGACGGTTTCGTCGTGAACCTCGGCGTGGGGTTGCCCCTCGAGTGCGCCAACGCGATGCCACCCGGCCGCGAGATCCTGCTGCACTCGGAACTCGGCCTGCTCGGGTTCGGGCCGGTCATTGGCGACCACACGAAGGCCGACCCGTACGTGACGATGGTCGGGAACCTGCCGGTCGAGGCACTGCCGGGGATGGTGTTCCTGAGCCACGACGAATCCTTCGCCATGATCCGCGGCAAGCACCTCGATGTCTGTGTGCTGGGCGGCCTCCAGGTCGATGTCGAGGGGAACCTGGCAAACACGCAGTTCGAAGGGAAGCCCGCCGGGAACCTCGGTGGGGCTCCGGACCTCGCATACGGGGCCAAGCAAACGGTGGTCATGATGCACCACACGACGACCGACGGGACACCGAAGGTGGTCACCCGGTGCACCCTGCCGCTGACGGCCCCTCGCTGTGTCTCCCGCCTCGTGACGGACGTGGGAGTGTTCGACATCCGGGGCGGGCAGATCATCCTCCGGGAGTGCGCACCCGGCTGGACTCCTGAGCAGATTCAGGGGATCACGGAGGCCCGATTGGTCATTCCAAATGACATACGTGAGGTCAGGTTGATGTAGGGTGCACGCGCCGGCCGGCTCCGGCACGACCAAGAGTTTGATGGACGGACGGGGAGGGACACCGAATGGGTCACCTGGACGGGAAAGTGGCGATCATCACCGGCGGTGCCGGCGGCATCGGCACGCAGATCAGCAAGATGTTTGCCGAGCAGGGAGCGACGGTCATCGTCGCGGACACCGGCGCGGACGTCGAAGGCCGCATGGGCGTCGACCCGAGCCGCGTGAACGCGGTGGTCGACGACATCAAAGCGAAGGGCGGCAAGGCGATCTCCGCCATTGGCGACATCGCGGAGATGGATGTCGCCGAGGGCCTCGTGCGCACGGCGATCGACACCTACGGGAAGTTAGACATCGTCGTCGCAGCGCACGGCATCCTGCGCGAGCGCATGATCTTCAACATGACCGAGGACGATTGGGACGGCGTGGTGCGCGCCCACCTCAAGGGGTGCTTCACCATGTCGAAGTTCGCCTCGATCCACTGGCGCCAGACGCGCGCCGGCGGACGACTGATCTTCTTCACTTCGGGCGCGGGCGTCCGAGGCAGCGCAGGCCAGCCGAACTACGCCGCCGCACAGGCTGGCAAGATCGGGCTCATGCTCTCCTGCGCCAACGCGCTCGGACGGTACGGCGTGACCGCGAACTGCATCTCGCCGAGCGCCTCAACACGCATGACGGATCGCTTCCGCGAGGAGAACCGCGCGGTCAACAGCGGCTCCGCGGAGGGGACTGACCGGGACCCGAAGAACATCGTCCCGCCAATCGTGTACCTCGCGTCCGACGCTGGTGCGGAGGTGACGGGGCGCGTCGTGCAGGTCCAGGGACACCGCATCGCCGTCTGGCGGGAGATGTACGCCGAGAAGACCATTTACTCGCGCACCCCGGTCTGGGACGTCGACACGCTGTTCGAGGTGATGCCGCAAACGCTCGCGGCTGAGCCCGACATCCTGATGCCGGCACGCGGCGGCTAGCCAGCGGTCGAGGAACCACCTCCCGCTGTCGCGGGACGAACGCAAGGAGTAACTGGCATGGCCCAGCATCTGACAGGCAAGGTTGCGGTGATCACCGGCGGCGCCGGTGGCATCGGTACGCAGATTTCGAAGATGTTCGCCGAGCAGGGCGCGAAGGTGATCGTCGCTGACACCGGCGCGGACGTGGAAGGCCGCATGGGCGTCGACCCGACGCGCGTGAATGCCGTCGTGGACGACATCCGCAAGGCCGGCGGCGAGGCCGTTTCGGCCATCGGAGACGTCTCCGAGATGGATGTCGCCGAGGGGATCATCAAGCAGGCGATCGACACCTACGGGAAGTTGGACATCGTCGTCGCGGCGCACGGCATCCTCCGTGAGCGGATGATCTTCAACATGACCGAGGACGACTGGGACGGCGTCATCAAGGCCCACCTCAAGGGCTGCTTCACGATGACGAAGTTCGCGTCCATCCACTGGCGCGCCGAGCGCAACGGCGGCCGGATGATCTACTTCACCTCCACGGCTGGCATCTTCGGTTCGGCCGGACAGCCGAACTACGCGGCCGCGCACATGGGCAAGATTGGCCTCATGCGGTCGACCGCACAGGCCCTCTCCCGCTATGGCGTGACCACGAACTGCATCGCGCCGGGCGCCAGCACCCGCATGACGGACCGCGGTCGCAACGCGGTCGCGGGCGCCAGCGAGAGCGCGGCTGGCACCTCGCGCGACCCGAAGGCGGTCGTCCCGGTGATCGTGTACCTGGCCTCTGACCAGGGTGCGAACATCAACGGCCGGGTCTTCGGCGCGTCCGGGCACAAGATCACGCTCTACAAGGAGCCGACGCTAGAGCGCGTCCTCTTCAACGATGAGCCGCTCTTCAACGTCGACGAGTTGTTCGAGGAGTGGCCGAACAGCCTCGGCGTTGGCGGTTACGAGATGGAGCGGCAGCCAGGTCAGCCGACTCAGGCACCTCCGCCGAGTCAGTAGCAGTACGCAGGCAACCAACTCCGGAAGAGGCGGGCTGAAGGCCCGCCTCTTCTGATCTTCGGCGGTGAACCTCAGGCGCTCGCTGTAGCCTCGAGTGTGGCGGGAAGCAGCTCGCCCAATCGCTTGCGGTGCCAGCGGGGGTCACCGAGGGCGTGGTAGAGCGAACGGGAGGCGCGGGTGTATTGCGTCAGGCCGTACTCGCGCATCACGCCGACGCCCGCGTGGACCTCGTGCCCATAGTTCGTCGCCTGCACGT
>SCVR01000198.1 GCA_004296805.1 Dehalococcoidia bacterium | reverse complement strand
ACCACACGGCGTCCGGGATCTCGTGGATCTTCATCGAGACCCGGCCGACGCCCGGGGTGTAGACGTGGGACAACTCCGCGTTCGTGCGGATGTGGACTTTGTTCTCCACGCGGATCTTGCCGCGTCGATGCAACTGGAACGTCCGGTCAGACGCGTGCTGCACCTCGACACCTTCGAGGAGCGCGACGGCGTGGACTAGTTCCTGTGCCTGCGCCTCGTCCTCGCAGAGGATGATGAAGTCACGGACGATCACGTCCGGGTTCACCTCCGCGATGTCGATGTCCAGGATGTTCGCGTTGTGCTCACCGAGGAGCGTCGCGACCTTCCCATGCATGCCGGCCTGGTTGCGCATCCGCAACCGCAGCAGCAACTGGTACCCAGCACCGGGGTTGGTCCGGTCGGGGTAATGCTTCACGTTCCGTTCGACGTCGGTCATCATCAGCGGGCCTCCGGAGACAGCGTTTCCCGACTATACGCCGCACGGCGGTAGGGGGGAGTGGGGGCAGATTCGGGAAGAGATGACTTTCGGAGGCCCGCGGTCACCCCTAGGCGAACAGCGGCAGGGTTCGGTACGTCTGGCCCAGGACATCCTTCGAGGCAACCCCGAAGCGCTGCTCGATGATCGAGGCGTAGACCGAGCGGAAGTCCGTCGTGTACTTCAGGTCGCCGTTCGAGTCGAGCGAGGAGGCCGACGGCTGGTCGCCGTAAAGGCCGGGCTTCACGCCGCCCCCGACGACGAACATCGGCGTGGCGGTGCCGTGGTCGGTGCCCCCGGAGCCGTTTTCCTTCACTCGGCGCCCGAATTCGGTCCACATCACGGTGGAGACATCATCGGCCGCATCCTGTGCGCCGAGGTCTGCGTAGAAGGCACCCACAGCGTCCGAGACGGTCTGCAAGAGTCGGTTTTGGGCCGCCACCTGACCTGAGTGAGTGTCGAACCCACCGGTGGTGATGTAGACCACGCCAGTCCCCAGACGAGACATAATCAACGTGGCAGCTGTCTTGAACGCGTTCGCAAGCGGGGTGTTGGGGTAGGTGGCCTTGGGCGTGTAGGACTTGGCGTCCGTCTGGAGCATGACGGTGCTCTGGTAGGCCTCGAATCCGGTCTGGGAGACGAAGGCGAGGGAGCCGCCGTACTCGGCCTGGACAGCGGCGTCCTCGGCGTAGCGGGCGTTGAGCTGCGCGAACACCTGAAGCCGGCGGTCGACGTCCTTCGGGAACTTCCGATCCGTGGAGAGCACGTAAGCGGGGACCGAGGAGAGCGACGGGACGAAGACGGAGTCCGCGAAGAGACTGCGTGGCAACTCGTTCCCGACGTTCGCGACGCGCCACGCGGAATCGGTCTCATGGGCCGTGGCGTCCATCAGGCGCCCGATCCAGCCGTTTCCTGTGACGTTTGTCGTCGAAGCCGTGTGCCAGATGTCCATGGCGCGGAAGTGGGAGCGGTTTGGGTTTGGGTAACCTACGCCCAGGACGACGGCCATGCGGTTCTGGTCCCAGAGTCCCTTCATCCCGGTCATCACGCTGTTGAAGGCGAACCGGTCGGTGAGCGGGAGCGTGGACTCCGGGTTGACCGCCAGGCCGGGCCGGGCCGCGAAGTAGCCGCGATCGGTCAGCGGGATCACCGTGTTCAGTCCATCGTTGCCACCTGCCATCTGCAGGACGACGAGGACGCGACGTCCGATAGAAGCGGCACGCTCCGCGGTGACGTCCGCGATCGGCACGGAGTTGTCGTCGAAGGTCGCCCGGAGGAAAGCGGGTGGCATCATGGATGCGGCACTGACGAACGCCATCCCGCCCTTGATGAACGAGCGACGGTCGATGGGGCGGTCGAGGAACGTCTCGTCGTCCGGCATGGTTACGTCCTCACTCAGGCCAGGTGCGCCAGGGGCATGGAGAGCATGAGGTAGAGCACGCCGTGCAACGTACCGGCGCGCTGGGCCTCGATGAAGTTGAAGTGCGACGCCCCACCGAGGTAGTCGATGAGGAGTTGCCGGCTCTCGGCGTCCAGATCGCCGCCGACCAGCAGGTCCGCAAGGCCATCCACGATCTGTGCTGCCGAACCGGTCAGCCCGGCAGCGCGCAGCATGGTCGGGACATCTGCCACCTGACCGCGCGGGCCGTCCAGGCGGGTCACGTCGTATGCGAAGTTCGCGCGGGCCAACATCGTCGTGGAAGCGATCCACCCCGCCCCGCCCTTGCTCCAACCCTGCGGGCCGGGCGGGTCGTAGAGCACCTGGTTCATCGCGCGAACGTGCGTGACTGACCGCCCCGTGGCTCCGGGGAGGTTCAGGCTGCGTAAGAATCCCAGTACGAACTCCACCGGCGACTTGATGCGCCAACGGTACGCGTCGTCCGAGTACATCTCCTCGGATGTCAGGATGGTCCGGACGACTTCCCGCATTGAGTAGTTGGAGTCGAAGTAGGCCTTGGTGGTGCGGTCCAGCATCTCCCGGGAGGGATCTGGTACGGCGAAGTAGCGCCACAGCTTCCTGCCAACGAAGTCAGCCGTCTCGGGGCGGCGGGCCAGCGTCTGGATCACGTCCTGGTCATTGAGGTTGCCGTGGACTCCAAGGAAGGTCTTGAGCCCGCTGTCGAATCGGCTCCGGACGAGGACGGAACTGCCGGGCATCGGGAACCGCTTCTGCTCCTGTTGCTCCTTCGTCAGTGTCTCCGTGGTGATCCGCCACCCGGTGAGCGCGCGCGCCGCCTCCTGGATGTCCTTTTCGGTATAGACGTTGCCTTCTCCGAGAGTGTGGAGCTCCATCAATTCGCGGGCGTAGTTTTCGTTGGGCGCGGTTCGGACATTCAGCCGGTTGTCCAGGAACACCATCATCGCTGGGTCCCGCGAGACCGCGGTCAGCATCTCGTCGAAACGTCCGAACGCCCGTGCACGGAAAAGGTCGTTCTGGACCTGCATGAACGCGGGGCTTTCGACCGTGTCGATCGAGTTCGCAAAATGGTCGTGCCAGAAGTAGGTCATTCGCTCAAGCAGCGGGCGCCTAGTGGTGACGATCCGGAGGTGCCAGGCAACGACGAGCGCGGCACGGTCCTGATACGGGTCGTTGGCCAGGCTGTCGACCAATGCCTCGGTACCAGAGTCATCGACCTGTTCCGGGTTCAGTAGCCGGTCGATGCTCCCCCGGAGGCCGAGCGTCAGGTACTCGTCCAGTTCTGCGGCGGAGTAACCCCACCCGGCCCGCCGGAGCAGGTGCTGGATCTTGCGTCGTTCGGTGTCGAGAGCCATCCGCCACTCCGTCTCGCTGGCACCAGTAACGATGATCGGCGTGAACCGTTCGTCTCGACACGGCAACAGTACCCCGATGGCAGAATTTCGAGGCCCCCGAATCTGAGGCTGAGGGCCTCCAGCTCTCCCGGGCGCCCCCCAACGTGGTAAATTCCGCCTCCCGACTGGGGGTGGACGTCTTATCCACAGTCCCGAGTCGTTGGCGGCGACCGGAGGCAGTAGCCCGAAAGTCCACGCCATGGCCCTTCTCGCCTTGCCCCCCCTGAGCCGCCGCCCTCGACTAACCAGCGCGCCCTTGAGGTTGGAGTCACGCCTCGACCCCTTTGCCGTACTCCCCCATCTCGTCGATGCAGTAGTCGATGGCACGTCGCGTCCGCGCGGGGCAGGACGTGTGGCCCATGTGGACGGGCGCCGCGCCCTCGGGCTGGTGTTGCTGATTGCCTTCGCGGCCGGTGTGGCCATCACATACCGGTGGTGGCGAGCCCGCGAAGTCAGCGGGCGGGTGAGTGCATCCGACTCGTTGGTGCGGCCGGACGACGCGCCGGTCGTGACTGACGCTCCAGTCGCTGCCCCGACGGCCGCGGAGGTAGCGGGCATGTCCGTAGAAACAGAGATCGCGGGCTGCTCGGAGCCCGCTCCAGTGGTACCGGCACCCGCGTGGGGAGCGACCCAGCCGGAGCCCGCGCGTCGTCGCGACATTGAGCGGCCTGCACGAGCCTTCGGGCGGGGGCCGTCCGTGATACCGCCGTCGCTCCCCACCGCCCGGCCGCCGCTGCCGGGCCGTCCGGGGCTGCACCTGCCACGCTGAGGCGTCGACCCAGCCGGAGATTGCGGGCTATCCTCGCTGACGACGCGTGGAGCGTGGCCGCGCCCCTATCGTCTAGAGGTTAGGACGGCACCCTTTCAAGGTGCAGACAGGGGAATTGAACCCCTGTC
>SCVR01000197.1 GCA_004296805.1 Dehalococcoidia bacterium | reverse complement strand
AACCCGTCCGACAGCCCCCGGACGGTGCGCGCGGCCACAAGGCGTGCCGCGTCAGGGGTGGCCGAGGCCGGGAGCAGCCTGAAGGAGGACTTCATCGCGGGATGGTAAGCCCCGCTATACGACACGCCCCTGACCCGCGATCATGCCCCCCATGGCGAAGATTGCAGACCTCCTCGCGCAGGGCCGCACCCTCTCATTCGAGTTCTCCGCCCCTCGTGATCCCGAGGGCGAGCAGCGGCTCATGAGGACCCTCGGCCGCCTCGCCGCGCTCAAGCCTGCCTTCATGTCCGTCACCTACGGCGCGGGCGGCTCCTCGCGCGGCCCCACACCCGAGGTCGTCCGCCACATCCTCGGCCTCGGCGTCACCGGCATGCCCCACCTGACGTGCGTCTCCCACACCCGCGAGGAGATCCGAGGCCTCCTGGACGCCTACGCGGAGATGGGCGTCCAGAACCTCCTCGCCCTCCACGGCGACCTCCCCGAGGGCACCACGGAGATGCCCGCGGGCCACTTCACCCGCGCCGTCGACCTCGTCGCCCTCGCGCGGCTGCGCACCGACTGGTCCATCGGTGTCGCTGCCCATCCCGAGGGCCACCCGAAGGCATCGAGTCCCGCTGACGACATCGAGCACCACGCGCAGAAACTGGCGGCGGCCGACTTCGCCATCACCCAGTTCTTCTTCCGTGCCGAGTATTACGAGCGCTTCGTTGCCACGATGGTCGCGCGAGGCGTGCGCACCCCTGTGATCGCCGGCATCATGCCGCCCACCAACATCGAGGGCATCGGCCGCATGGCCGCCCTCAACGGCACGGAGTACCCTCGCGAAATTCTCGCCCGCCTGGAAGCCGCCGGAGACGACGTCGACGCCCGCCGCGAGATCGCCACCGAGGAGGCGACCCGCCTCGGTGAGCAGTTGCTCGCCGCCGGCACCCCCGGCCTCCACATCTACACGATGAACTTCAGCGAGCCGGCACGGACGATCGCGCGGAACCTCGGCCTGGCGTAGGGCGATTCGCTTCGTAGTTGCGACTGGCCGATGACCTACGCCTATCTCATCACCGCCCCGTCTCTGTCGTTATTTCCGAAGGGGGGATAACCGCGAGTGGCGTATTGACGTTACCCAGGCGCGCTTCTTCTTGGCGTACGTACTTGTTCATGACGACGATCACAACTATCAGCAGACGCACCAAGAGATTGTGCTCCCGAAGCACCATCTCGGCAGTCAGATTGTCATTCACAACGATGTTTCGCTGAAACCCAATCCCCGGTTGGTCGTCAGACTCTGCATTCTTGGGATCGTCTCGGCCTTTCACGATCCACCGGGCGTCAAACGACACACCGGCACGGGCTAGTTCTATTCCTATATCCCCTTGCATCGATCGGTATGCAAGGTTATCCATCCCCGCGACCGTCGGTGCCGATGTGTCGCTAGCGGTTGCTCGTGCGCTAACGGCCAAGACAGGTGCATCCTTGAGTTTTGAGAACGTGACTATCCGCTTCTGCGGGTCAGTTACTTCGATCGCGAATGAGACTCGCTCATCTTTGGTCGCGACATCCTTTACGCCGTGCTCCGGTACCTGTAGCCACTTGTGCAATTCGGCCTTCAGTGCTTCGTCGGTAGGAAACCGTGGTGCTGGCGGCTCCACGTGCTCTTGAAAACCGGCGAGTCCGACGATCCGCTTCCAGTAACCCGCCAAGACGAGGATTCC
>SCVR01000196.1 GCA_004296805.1 Dehalococcoidia bacterium | reverse complement strand
GGTCAGGTATCGACGGTACGCAGGCGCATCGGAAGGGGTCAAACCACCCTCGCGGGGATTCCGAGAGTAATGTTCACGTGTATTGACACGTTCGCTATTGGATGCCAGACTGCCCCCCACTAGCCGCCATCAGGCGGGGCTGCGAGGCCATCAGATGGACGACGCACTCGACCCACGTGCACTCGTCGCCGAAGCGATCGGCGCCTTCACGCTCACCTTCGCCGGAGCAGGTGCCATCATTGTGGCCTCCGGGAAGACCAACATTGGCCTCCTGGAGATTGCGCTCGCCCACGGTCTGGCGATCGCGCTGATGATTTCGGCCCTTGGGGCGATCTCCGGCGGCCATTTCAATCCAGCCGTCACGGCTGCCATGTGGGTGACCCGGCGCCTCGGGACCATCGCTTCGCTGGGATACGTCGTCTCGCAACTGGCAGGCGCGGTGATCGCCGCACTCGCGCTGCGCGCGCTCTTCCCGGAGGGGCTGCGCGAGGAGGCGAACCTCGGTGCGGCAGCCCTCGGCCCGGGCATCGACTTCGCCCGGGCGGTCGGCATTGAGGCGATCCTGACGTTCTTCCTGGTGACCGTGATCTTCGGGACAGCCGTCGACAAGCGGGGCCCGAAGGTCGTCGCTGGCCTCGCGATCGGCCTCACGATCTCGATGGACATCCTTGCGGCCGGCCCGCTGACTGGTGCTGTCATGAACCCTTCGAGGGCCTTCGGCCCGGCGCTGGTCGCCGGTGCCTGGGACGATCAGGTCGTGTGGTGGGTGGGGCCGATCATCGGTGCCGTCGCCGCCGGCCTCCTCTACCACTACGTGCTGATCGAGGAGAAGGCGTAACCCACGCAAGCGCGGCGTACGGCCGCGCGATTCCCAACTGACACCCGCATCTGTCGCAACTATTACCCCCGCCGCACGGCAGATGTTGGTGAGAGGGCGGCCCGCAAGGGCCGCCCTCGAACTTTCTCCGGGCAACATCGAGGCGATTAGCGCAGGCCGGTGCTTCCGTGTCCGCCGGCACCCCGCGCCGTGTCTTCGAGCGAGTCGACCTCGACCCACTCCGCTGGCGCGAGGCGTGCCACAACCAGCTGTGCGATGCGGTCGCCGTCGTTCACGGTGAACGGCCCGCAGCCGGGCAGGCAGTACATCGTCACGAACAATTCGCCGCGGTAGTCAGCATCGATCGTGCCGAACACAGACAGCACACCGCGCGCGGCGAGGCCTGACCGCGGCCTCGACTGCACGTCCCAGCCCTCTGGTGCTGCGATCGCGATCCCGGTCGGGATCTTCACCGGTTGCTCGTTGATGACAAGCGGAGCGTCGAGGCAGGCGTGCAGGTCGTAGCCGGAGGCTGCAGCCGTCTGGCGAGCGGGGACGCGGGCTGACGGACGCAGGCGGCGGACGCGGAGGGGAGCCTCGCTCATCGACGGCTCATGCCGGCTGTGCGTGCGCCCGTATGAAGCGCACGAGGACGGCAGCGGTGCGGTCCGGGATCTGGGCAGGTGGGAAGTGGCTGATCCCGGTGAACACGTGGAGGTGGCGCCGCTCAGTGGCGAGTTCGAGATAGCCGCGAAGCGGGTCGGCCGGCGGGACGACCTCATCGGCGTCGCCCAGAAGGACGAGGGTGTGCACAGGGATGTTTGGCGCACAGCCGTCGAGGCCCGGCCAGGGGGCTGCCTGTCCGCGTGCGCGCTCCGGCGGATTGTTCTGGATGTCGTGGAACAAGGCTGCGCGTTGCGCCTCGTCCAAGCCGGCGTGGTTGCGCGTCCAGGCCTCGGCGGGCGTGGTGCTTGTCGGGGCGGCCGGACGGGCTGAGGCCGCGGCGCGCTGTTCTGGTGTCAGGCCTGGGCGTGCCGGGTCAGGGCCGGCGATGAGTACCAGCGCCCGCACCCGGTCCGCGTGGTCTCGCACGTAGTACCGCGACACCAGGGTCCCCAGGGAGTGACCCACCAGGGTGAAGCGGTGCAGGCCGAGCGCATCCACAGCCGCCGCAACGTCACGTGCGTACGACGCAGGTGAGTAGTCTGCCTCGCTTGTGCCTCGATCGGAGGCACCCGCGCCACGCATGG
>SCVR01000195.1 GCA_004296805.1 Dehalococcoidia bacterium | reverse complement strand
AACGCGTTTCGGAACGCGTGCTTGAAGATAACGGCGCTTTCCTTCAGGCCCTTGGCGCGGGCCGTCCGGACGTAGTCCGCTCGAATCGTCTCCAGCATCGTCGTCCGGATCAGCCGCATGTTCTGCGCGGACAAGGCCGCCCCCAGAATGAAGGCCGCGGGCAGGAACTGCTGAGCGTGGCCCATCGGGTTCTCAAAGAGCTTCTGCGGCGTCTGCGGGGGGAACCATCCGAACCACCGCGCGCCATAGATGATGACGAGCGTGGCGAGGAAGAAGTTCGGGATCGAGATCCCCATGATGGAAATACTGCGTCCCAGGTAGTCCATCCAGGTGTTCTGCTTAACAGCAGACAAGACGCCAACCGGGACCGAGATCATGATCCCGATGATGATCGAGATGCTGCCCAACTCAAGCGAGGTGGGAAGTGTCTTCTTGATCACCTCAAGAACAGGGCGGTTCTGCCAATACGAGGTCCCCCAGTCGCCCCGAAGGATGCCTCCGGTCCACCGGAAGTACTGGAGGTAGGCCGGCCGGTCCAGGCCGAGTTCCTTCCGCCACTTCTCGATCTGCGCCTGGTCAGCGCCACGTGCTTCTGCCATCTGCGCGGTGATGAAGTCACCGGGCATCAGGCGCAACAGCCCAAACGTGAACATGGACATCACGATGAGCGTCGGCACCATGAAAATGAGGCGCCGGATCAGATACCTCTGCACGGTGGCCTGCTCCCCTCGATTGGCCGCCTGCGGATGATGCCCCGATCAGGGGCGCCTACGTATAGCACGCCCCAAACCTGCATCACAACACTGATACTCAAGGTACGTAGAGCCGGAGCGGCTAGATTTCTCTCGTATTTCACGCCCGGCGAGGTATCAGCGAACCCCACCTTGCCAGTGCTCGGCCCCAGCAATCGATCGCAGGTCGAGGTGCCAAGCGTGGCACTCTTCAGTGCTGGTTGTTCCAACACGTACATTGTGTATGTACCCACAACCCCTCCTCACACCCAGTGCTACAACCGCGCGGCAACCGAGGTGTTCGTACCGGTGCGACTCCATCTGCCGCCCGGACAGGAGGGCATGTGGAACAAAACTACTGGTCGAGCCGAATCGGCCGACGCGGCGCGCTTCGTGGTGCGGGTGTAGGCCTCGCCGGCCTTGCCGGCGCTGCGCTGGTTGGCTGCGGGGGGAAGAAGACTGACACCGCGGGCGGCGGCGATGCGGGCCGCCTGCGGGTGAACTCGCGACACCACCAGGCGGTCACCCGAGCACGCCTCGCGCCCGGCCTCGTCGCCTCAGCACTCACGTCCGAGGGCGGCATGGAAGTCGTTGAGGCGATCGAGGCGCCGCATCACCCGTTCGCCCTCGGCGTGCAGTGGCACCCGGAGCGCTCCGAAATGGCCGCCACGCCGGCCCTCGCACCCGGCTCCGGCGCGCTCTTCGAGGCGTTCCTCAGGGCGTGTGCCACTTCGATCGCCACTCCGGAGACCGCGTTCCTCTACTTCGGCTACGGCTCAAGCATGGACGCGGATCGTATGCGCCAGACCGCGCCGCACGCACGGCTCATCGGTCCCGCGCGTCTTGCAGACCACGTGCTCGCGTTCTCCATTGAGTCGAAGAACACGTGGCACGGAGGCGTCGCGAACATCCTGCCGTCCACTGGTGACGAGGTGTGGGGCGCCCTCTGGCTCGTCCCCGCCGAGGAATCGCACGCCCTAGACGAGCACGAGGGCCTCTTCCGCGAGCCGCCCGCCTACCGCCGCATCGTCGTGGATGTGACCACGCCCACGGGCGACCGCGTGCGCTGCCGTTCCTACCAGGTCGTCTCCCCCGACCCGCGAACACCCCCGCCGTCGAGGGCGTTCAAGGACACCCTGATCCGTGGTGCGCGCACGGTCGGCCTCCCGTCAGCCTATGTCACTCAACTCGCGGCACTGCCCGACAACGGCCACGCCTAGGGCGAGGCCTCAGAGGGCCTCGCGCAGACACTGGCGCAGCTCGATGGGGCAGCGGAGCGTCGGTGCTGGCGAAGATCGAGAGGCGATCTGACCGAGCAGACGAACGCTGAGGCCGTCACGACGTTAGAATCGCAGAACACCCGGCGGCAGTGTCACTACCAGTGCCCTGACACGGAGCCTTCCCATGACCTCCCGAAACGCCCGACTGATCGCCGCGGCTGCGGCCGCCCTCCTCAGCTTGACCCTGAGCGCACCTGTCCTCGCTGCCCACGACCCGCGCCCAAGCGATCCGATCGACGGCCCATTCCAGCAGGCCACCGGGACGCCAACGGCCACGGGGACGCCGAACCGCGGCCCCGATGGGCGTGGGCCGGACAACGCACCCGGGCGACCGACCGGGACCGCCACCGGGAGCGCGACACCGGGCGCAACCGGGCGGGATCGTGCCAAGACGCCCCCTACCCTGCCACCGAATGCCTCCGACCGCGCGCGCACCGTGGTCGCCGCGGTGTTCGAGCGCAATCAGCAAATCCGCGACCTGATCGCGCAGATGCGTGCCGCGCGCGGCCTCCCAAGCAGCGGGGCGGACGAGGATGTGACTGACGAGTTTGCGAAGAACGCCAAGCAGAAGCGCAGTGGAGACGCCGTCGTCGACGCAAAGGCGCTCACGCCGGAACAGCGCGAGCAGTTCCAGACGCAGTTGAAGGCCATCATGGCCGCCTTCGCCGAGACCCTTCGCCAGTCGGCCGGCGCGACCGACGCCGCCTCCACCGGCGCGACTGTGACTCCCACGCCCACCGCTTCGGCAACGTCCACGGCGACCGCGACGACCCCGCGGCCCTAGGAGGGCTCTCATGCGATACCTCGCTCTGGCCGGTGCAACGCTGATCGCGCTCGCGCTGAGCGCTTGCGGCTCCGACAAGACCCCGGCGCCATCGGCCGCGACCGCCGCGGCAGGCACGGCTACGGCAGCCACCACACCGGCCGGAAGCGCGTACACGACCAGTGCCCGCGCACTGCTCACTGATCTGGGCGCAGCCCAGCGAGGTCTCGCGGACGCCATTGCAGGGAGCGCCCCTCTGTCAGATCCCTGGAAACAGGCAGTCAGCACTCGCGTCACGGCCCTGGCGGGCATCGAGGAGCGGGCCCAGAAGTTGACGCCGCCGGCCGACCAGCAGGCAGCTCAGACCCAGATCCTGCTCGCTGCCAGACGCTCCCGCGAGGCCGCGGAGACCATCAGCACGGCAGTCTCCGACGGCAATGTGTCGATGCTTGAGCGCGCAAACAGCCTGCTCGCAGACGCGACCTTCCAGACCTCCGCTGCGGTCGCGCTCCTGCCTCG
>SCVR01000194.1 GCA_004296805.1 Dehalococcoidia bacterium | reverse complement strand
CAGCAGCCAGCATCGACGTCAACGTCTGCGTTTGGGGGCAGTGCGGCAACGACGAACGACGACTCGTGGGGGCGCCGCTGGCGTCGGATCTGGGCCCCATCGTCCTCAACGCCTGCGCCGCGGACACCGCAGCGGCGTCGAACGACGACTCGTGGAGGCGCTGCCTCCGTCGCGGTGGCCCGGCATCGTGTTCGTGGACTCCGGCGCCCCCGCACCCGCTTCGCCTTCGCCGTGGGCGTCGTGGGGGGCCTTGACCCCTCTACCGCGCAGCGGCGCTGGCGGCGTCAAGGCGGAGTTCGCTTGCCCTGGCGTGCGCCGGCGCGTGCCGCCGCTGCCGCCGCCTTCTGGTGCCTCGCGCAGATCGCCGCCACCCGTTCCGCCATCAGGTGCCCCTTCCGGAACAGTTCGTCCCCCACCTTCCGGACTTCGGTCTCATGGTCGGCCACCAGCGTAGCCGCCTTTCGGCTGCATGAACGAAGAAGGCGCTGCCTGGCTTCGCGTCCCCGGCACAGGACGGCCGCGAGTTCCCGCGCCTGCTTGAGGTCGGGGCCGCACCCGGTCGCGGTGTGGAGGATTCGCCGCGACGCCGCACCACCTGCGAAGCAGGCCGTCAGTTCGTTGATGACGGCCTCGCGCCCCCGCTCTTTGGCACCTTCCACGTGCCCGGCATCGTTGAGCAGCAGCACTTTGCCTCCTCCGCTACGACGGAGGGTGATGCTGTAGAAGGGAACGCCGAGATAGTGGAAGGCCACCCCATGGCCGGCCTCGTGCGTGGCGGTCTGCAGTTCGGACACCAGCCGCTCCTCGCCCTCCTCCTTCGTCTCCAGGCCATGAGGGTCACGGATCCTGCGAGCGAGGTTCGGCGTGATCTCCGCCGCGTAGTCGAGGCAGCCAAGCAACTTCAGGGCCCGGAACATGGCCTCGCCTGTCCGGTTGAACTCGACCGTCTCACGGAACGTCAACTCGGGCAACGGCCCCCACCCATCCTTCTGCGGATCCGGGTGCGCCTCAAGCCACGCCCATCGCGCCTTGGCCGCATCGAGCACCTTCGTGCTGCCCGCGATCCCTTCCAGCACGTCGTCGAGCTTCACGATCCTCTCCCTCGCGGACCTCGACGCCCGCCGCGGTGTTGGGGCGCGGTCTGATCCGCCCTGGCTGAGGCGTTTCCGTTCGCGCTTCCCTGAGCCAGCGACCGAGGAGGGGACAGCGTAGTTCGACAAGCGGGGGTGTGCCGCGATGCGGCCATCCGTGCCGTCGGTGTGACGACCTGCGAGAATCGCGGTCCAGGGAGAGGTGCACCCGCCGCGACGTTGGCGCGACCCGGCGGGTGCCGGGACCAACGATGCAGTGCGTGTACGACGCCTCGCAGTCCCGGGAGGAGTATCTATCACAGGCCGGGTGGAAACGCGCCCCCCGCCCGGAGCGGTGCCCTGTTCTCGGTTGCGGCAGGACGCGGTGCCTCACGTCCCACGGTTTCTACGGCCGGTTCTTCGGGAGGGCCTGGGGGCAGATCCGGCGGTGGCTGTGCGGCACGACCGGGCGGACGGTGTCGATGCTTCCGTCATGGCTCGGGTCGCACGTCAGCGAGACCTTGGAGACGATCGAGACGGCCACCAGGACGTTGTGTGGCGGGAGCACCCGGCGGGAAGCCGCGCAGGCCGCCGGCTTGATCGAGGAGGACGCGTCGCGACGGCGGGTCCACAGATGGCGCCGTCAAGTTGAGGAGGTCCTGGGACGGCTGCGTGGAGCGCTGGGCGTGGCCGTCCGTCGCGGCGAAGGGCTCGTTGAGGCGTTCTGCCGAGACCTTGGCCTGGCTGCCAGCGCCGGCGGCCTGTTCTCCCGGCTCCGGGCGCGGGCGCTGGTCCGGCTGCCCGGCGTCGTGCTCGGTCCGCTCGGTTTGTACCGCGGGGTCGGAATTCGGGACGGCGGAGAATCGACGCCCCCACAGAGATTGGCGAGGGACCCATCACCTCGCGCCGTGGCACACAGGAAACGTGGCCGGCGCAATTCCGGCCGAGGAGGTGATGGCGATGAAGAAGAAGGACGAGAAGATGGAGGAGACCGAGCAGGGCCGCCTGGACGTGGCCCTGTTCCGGTACGGGGTGGTCGCTGACCTGCTGCAGCGGGACGTCAGCTCGAAGCAGCGGGGCGAGTTCATGCGTCAGAAGATCGCCCGCGACTGGGAGATGCCCGGGAGAGAGGATCCCGTGCGCCTGGCCGAGACGACGATCCGAGGGTGGATGCGCGCGTACAAGGCGGGCAACCTCGAGGCGCTCAAGCCGCGCGTTCGGTCCGACCTGGGCCGGAGCCGGGTGATCCCGACGGCCCTGGCCGACCTGCTGTGCGAGATGAAGGAGGAGGATCGGGGCCGCTCGGTCGAGCTGTGCATGCGCATCGCCAAGGAGTCGGGGCAGGTGCCCGCGGACCTGGTGCTTCGCCCGTCCTCGGTCTGGCGGCTGTTCTCGGCGCGCGGCTTGATGGTGCCGAGGCCGGAAGACGCCGCCGCCGAGGACCGCCGGCGCTTCGCCTACGCGGAGGCGGGCCAGCTGTGGATGAGCGACGTGATGCACGGGCCGAGCATCCCGGACGCGAAGGGCCACAAGCACAAGACCTACCTCGTCGCCCTGCTCGACGATGCGACGCGCCTGGTTCCCTACTGTGCCTTCCGGTTCTCCGAAGGGGTCGAGGCCCTGCTCGCGGTGTTCCGGGAGTCGATCCTCCGCCGTGGCCTTCCGGCGCGCTTGTTCGTCGACAACGGGTCGGCCTTCCGCTCGCTGCGGCTGGTCGAGGTCTGCGCCAGGCTGGGCATCACGCTCATCCGCGCCGCCCCCTACTCCCCCGCCAGCAAGGGGAAGATCGAGCGCTGGTTTCGGACGTGCCGGGCCGCGTGGCTCTCGCAGGTGCTGGTGCCGAAGATCGCCGACCTGGGCGAACTCAACCGTCAGCTCTGGGCCTGGGTGGAGACGGTGTACCACCGCACGCCGCACTCGGGTCTGGCGGGGATGACGCCGCTGGACAAGTGGCTGGCCACGAGCCAGGGCGTGCGCTTCCCCGACGACACGATCGATCTCGACGACGTCTTCCGTGCGCGGGCCATCCGGCAGGTCTACAAGGACCGGACGGTGAGCCTCGCCGGCCGGGCCTACGAGGTGGACGCTTCGCTGGTCGGCGAGCGGGTGGAACTCCGGTACGACCCCGATCGCCTGGACCGCGTCTGGGTCCACCACCAGGGCAAGCTGGTGGGCGAGGCGCGTCCGGTCGATGCCTACGCCAACTGCTTCGTGCACCGCGAACGGCCGAGCCGGGCCCTGGGCGTGGTCGAATCGGAGCCCAAGCCCCGGGTCGCCTACGCCGAGCTGGTCCGCAACCGGGCCAAGAAGGAGCCGTAGCCATGTGGCGACGATTCTTCGGGATGAAGCGCCTGCCTTTCGGCAACGAGCTGGAGCCGGACGAGCTCTTCGAGTCCCACGCGCTGCTGGAGGCCACGGCGCGCCTCAACTACCTGCTGGACGTCCGCGGCATCGGCCTGCTGACGGGCGAAGTCGGCACGGGCAAGACGACCGTGGCGCGCCGAGTGCTGTCGGCCCAGCACCCGTCGCTCACCAAGTCGATCTACGTCCCGAACAGCACCGGGACGCCGATCGACCTGTACAAGGCGGTCGCCTGGCAGCTCGGGGTGGACCCGGCGTGCAACCGCGCCGGGCTGTACCGGCAGATCCGTGACGAGGTGCAGGAACTGGTGCACCAGAAGCGGATCCGCCCGGTGTTGGTCGTGGACGAGGCGCATCTCTTGCGCTCCGACGTGCTCGAGGAGCTGCGGCTGCTCACCAACTACGAGATGGACTCGCGCAACCACCTCACCATGCTCTTCATCGCCCAGCCCGAGCTGGACCGTCGGCTCACGCTCTCCGTGCACGAATCGCTGCGCCAGCGCCTGATCGTGCGCTGGAAGCTCGGCGCGCTTTCCCGGGACGAGCTGCCCGGGTACCTCGAACACCACCTGCGTCTCGCCGGCGTGGAGCACCCGGTCTTCACCGAGCCCGCCGTCGAGGCGATCGCGCAGGCGTCCAAGGGCGTGCTCCGGCGGATCAACGCCCTGGCCCGCCACGCACTCGCGGCTGCGGCGGGACGCAAGAGCCAGCAGGTCGGTCCCGAGCACGTCGAGGCCGCCGCCGAGGAGGCCGCGTGATGCCGCCGACCAACGTCTCCCCCCTGCCGACCGTGTCGCCTGAGCGGCTCGAGGCCGATCTGCTCGGCCCTCGATGGCTCGTCGAGCCGCTGTGGCCGGTCGAGGCGGTCGGCCTCCTGGCGGGTGCTCCGAAATCGTGCAAGACGTGGCTGGCCCTCGACCTCGCCGTCTCCGTCGCGACCGGGACGCCGTGCCTGGGCACGCTGCCCAATCGCACCCGTGGTCCCGTCCTCCTCTTCGCCGCCGAGGATGCCCAGCCGATCCTGCGCCGCCGCCTGGAGGCCCTGGCCGCCGTACGGGACCGGACGCTGCGTGACCTGGAACTCTCGATCATCGTCGCCTCGACGCTGCGCCTCGACACCGAGCGCGACCAGGAGCGGCTCGACGCCACCTTGGCCGAGGTCCATCCCGTCCTGCTTGTCCTGGATCCCCTGATACGTCTTCACGCCCTCGACGAGAACAGCAGTCGAGACGTCTCCGCCCTGCTCTCGTACTTCCGCCGCATCCAGCGCGACCACCACGTCGCGCTCCTGCTCGTCCACCACATGCGCAAGAACGGCAACGGCATGGCCGGCGACAGCCTCCGCGGGTCGAGCGATCTTCACGCCTGGGGCGACGCGAACCTCTACCTCCGCCGGACCACCGACGGCATCCTGCTCACCGTCGAACACCGGGCGCACGCCTCGCCCGACCCGCTCCTGCTCCACCTCGAACTCGACCCACAGCCCCACCTGGTGGGTACCCGCGCCGCCGGCGATGCCCTCTCGCTCGACGACCAGATCCTCGACTCGCTCCAACACGCCACCGAGCCGGTCACCACGCGACAGCTCTGCGCCGACGTGCGCGGCAGGACCCAGGCCATCGTCGACAGGCTGCACGACTTGGCCACCCGCGGCGTGGTCCGGCGGGAGGCCCTGGGCTGGGTCCCCGCCCAACTCGACCTGCTGGCGACACCGCCCTCGTCCCCGTTTCCCGTTTCCGACCCTTAGGCAGGGAAACGGGAAACGCCCTCACGACCCCTCCGAGCCGGCAGGGAGTAGAGCCGCAAGACCGGGCAACGCTGGCGAGCGACCCGGGACCGCAGACGGA
>SCVR01000193.1 GCA_004296805.1 Dehalococcoidia bacterium | reverse complement strand
AACCGGTGGAGCGTGCCGTCGACTGGGACGACCACATCCGGGCGGATGTCTCGGTTACCGTCGAGGGCCAGCGCGAGCCGCACGAAGAGACCGACGCCGAGTTCCCGATCCGGAAGAACTCTGTGGTCTCGCTGCCCGGTTTTGTCGAGCGCCTCGTCGGTCTCACCGCTGGCGGGCCGCACACGATCGAGTTCAACCTGCCGGACGACTTCTCCGCGGAGGAACTGCGCGGCAAGAAGGCGACGTATCAGGTCACGATCCACGAAGTGAAGCGGGAAGTCCTCCCGGAGCTCGACGACGAGTTCGCGAAGTCGCTCGGCGAGGAATCGCTGGAGACCGTGGACGCGTTGCGCGCCCGCGTGGAGGGCGACCTGCGGAAGAACCTCGAGCACAACGCGCGCGAGGAATACCACAACGAGATCATTGACCTGCTGATCGCCACCGCGAACATCGACTACCCCGAGGTGCTGGTGCGCCGTGAGGTGGACCGGCTGATCGACCGTGAGTCGAACCATGCCTCGCACTCCGAGGAGGGCCTGCGCAACTGGCTGGCCGCCATCGGCCGGACCGAGGAAGAAGTGCGCGAGACCCTGGGCGAGCAGGCTGACCTGAACGTCCGCCGCGCGCTGGTCCTCGGCCAGTTGGTGGAGCAAGAGTCCATCGCTCCGACGGACGAGCAGGTGGACGCGGAGATCGACTCGCTCGTGACCGGGATGGCGGGGTCGACCCCGGAGAACCAGGCAGCGATCCGCAACCTGTTCGACACCCCGGACGGGCGCGTGTCGATCCACAATCAGTTGCAGACCCGACTAGCGATCGAGCGGCTGGAGGCGATCTGCCTGCAGCCGGAGGACACCTCGGCGACCCCGCAGCGCCAGAGCCGGCGTCGCCGGTCGAGCGCGGGCGATGACGCGCCGGAGTCAGAGGAAGCCAGCGAGCCGGCCGAGGAGCCTTCGGAGGCCCCCGCCGAGTAAGGGGATTCCCCCCAACCACCCAGGTGGCAGTGACAGCAGTAGAGCGCCCGACGGACTGGACAGGAAGCACCGATGACGTACCGAGCGCCCCAGATGTCTGATTTCTCTCCCGGATTCCTCAAGCCGGAGAGCATTGTGCCGATGGTCGTAGAGACGACGGCCCGAGGCGAACGCGCCTATGACATCTACTCCTTGCTGCTCAAGGAGCGGATCGTGTTCCTCGGGACGCCGATCGACGATCAGGTGGCGAACTCGATCGTTGCCCAGTTGCTCTTCCTCGACCGGGAGGACCCGGAGCGGGACATCTCGCTCTACGTGAACTCTCCGGGCGGGATGATCTACGCGGGGCTCGCGATCATGGACACCATGAACCTGATCCGAGCGGAAGTGAGCACGATTGCCGTCGGGGTGACCGCCTCGATGGGGACAGTGCTGCTGTCCGTCGGCCAGAAGGGGAAGCGTTACGCGCTCCCGAACGCGACGGTGCACATGCACCAGGCGCTCGGTGGCGGCAGCGGCCAGGCGTCTGACGTGGAGATCGCGGCTCGGGAACTGCTCCGGAACAACGCGAAGATCCGCCAGATCCTCGCCGACGCCACGGGCCAGACGCTCGACCAGATCAAGCACGACACGGACCGTGACATCTACATGACCGCCGAAGAGGCGAAGGCCTACGGCCTGGTGGACGAGATCCTGTCCCGGCCGACCTAACCGGCCGAGTATTGAAGAGTCGGGCGCGCGTTCCCGACCGGGTGAGATGGCCAGGCCGGGGACTCCGGCCAGCGTGCGGGGTAGTCCGGGGGTGGTATGGCCGGTAGCACCACACGTGGAAGCCGGGTGCAGTACAACTGCTCCTTCTGCGGGAAGAACCAGGATCAGGTCAAGCGCCTGATCGCTGGCCCCGGGGCTGTCTACATCTGTGACGAGTGCGTCGACCTCTGCCAGGAGATCATCAACGAGGAAGCCTCCGGCACCGCCAAGGCGGCCAAGGGCAGCGGCAAGCAGTCCCGCACCCCGCAGGAGATCGTCGGCCTGCTCGACGAGTACATCGTCGGGCAGGACCGCACGAAGCGCGTCCTCGCCGTGGCGGTCTACAACCACTACAAGCGCATCGACTCGCCGCCCCAGGCGGACATCCAGTTGGACAAGTCCAACATCCTGCTCATCGGCCCCACCGGTACCGGCAAAACCGAGTTCGCGCGCACCCTCGCGCGGATGCTGGATGTGCCGTTCTCGATCGCGGACGCCACGGCGCTGACCGAGGCCGGGTATGTGGGCGAGGACGTGGAGAACATCCTCCTCCACCTGATCCAGGCAGCCGACTTCGACATCCAGAAGGCGGAGCGCGGCATCGTCTACATCGACGAGATCGACAAGATCGCGCGGAAGTCCGATAACCCCTCGATCACGCGTGACGTCTCGGGCGAGGGCGTGCAGCAAGCGCTGCTGAAGATCATCGAGGGCTCGGTGGCCTCGGTGCCGCCGCAGGGCGGCCGGAAGCACCCGCACCAGGACTTCATCCAGATCAACACCGCGAACATCCTGTTCATCGTGGGCGGGGCGTTCGAGGGCCTCGAGAAGATCGTGAGCAAGCGGACCGGCCAGGCGTCACGCAACCTCGGGTTCGCTCAGGACGTCCGGACGCGCGCGGAGATCGAGGCGGAGCGGGCGGCGATCCTCAGCCACGTCTCGCACGATGACCTGCTCCAGTTCGGACTGATCCCGGAGTTCGTCGGCCGCCTGCCCGTGCTGTCGACCCTCGACCCGCTCGACGTCGACATGATGATCGCGATCCTCACGCAACCGAAGAACGCCGTGGCACGTCAGTTCCAGCGCCTCTTCGGGCTGGACGGCGTCGAGCTCTCCTTCACCGACGACGCGCTCGCGGCGATCGCCGAGCGGGCCCTCGCGCAGAAGACGGGCGCCCGAGGCTTGCGTACGGTGCTGGAGGAGACGCTGTTGGACGTCATGTTCGACATCCCGTCTCGACCGGACATCAAGAAATGCGTGGTGTCCGCGGAGACCGTGACGAACCGCCAGCGCCCGCTCTTGCTGACCGCCTCCGGCAGCCAGGTGGAGATCACGCGCGAGCGCAGCCTCGAATCCGCCTAGCCCGCACGCTGCGGTATCCTCCGGTTCTGCGACGTCTCGTGGCGTCGCGTCGGACGGTTCCCTGATGACCGCTCCTGCCTCACCGCGTACCACCAAACCTGCCAAGCGGCAGCGCCTAGATGTGCTGCTGGTGGAGCGTGGTCTGGCCTCTGGCCGTGATCGCGCGCAGGCGCTCATCCTGGCCCGAGAGGTGATGGTCGACGGCCAACTCGCCCTCCGTCCGGCTGCTCCGGTCGCTCCGGATGCCACCATTCAGGTGAAGTCGGGGCCGCGGTTCGTCTCGAGAGGCGGCGACAAACTCGACCACGCGCTCGACCGCACCGGGATCGACGTCACCGGGCTGCGCTGCCTCGATGTCGGGGCGTCCACTGGAGGGTTCACCGACTGCCTGCTACAGCGCGGCGCCGCTCGGGTGGTCGCGGTGGATGTGGCGTACGGCGAACTCGCCTCGAAGGTGCGCGACGACGAGCGGGTGGAGGTGGTGGAACGCACGAACGCGCGTGACCTGACCCCCCTCGACCCGCCAGCCGACCTCGGCGTCATGGACGTCTCGTTCATCTCGGCGGCTACGGTGCTGCCGGCGCTCGCACGCTCAATCCGACCAGGCGGCGACATGCTCGTCCTGGTGAAGCCGCAGTTCGAGGCGGGCCGGGAAGCGGTGCAGAAGGGCGGGGTAGTGCGCGACCCGTTGGTGCACGCGTCCTGCATTGCGAAGGTGGCGCTTGCCGCGATCGAGCTGGGCCTGCGCGTCCGGGGGGTGATCCGGTCGCCGCTGCTTGGCCCCGCCGGGAACCGAGAATTCTTCATGTGGCTGCACGTTCCTGACGCGGAGGCAGCCTCGTGACCTTCACCGTGTCCGGTGCGGTTGCGGTCGCCTTCCACCCCGGTGTGGCCGGGGCAGAGGGCGTCGCCCAGGGCCTCGCGCGCGTGGCCAGCGAAGGCGGCCGTAGGGCGTGGCTGGAGCCGCTGCACGACGGGGTCGACGGCAACCCGGCGATCGTCGACCGGCTGAGGGAGGCCTCGCTGCTGGTCTGCGTCGGCGGTGACGGCACAGTGCTCCGAGCGGCGGCATTCGCGGCACAGGCCGGCGTGCCCGTGTTCGGCGTGCGACTGGGCCGCCTCGGCTTCCTCACGGAGACCATCGAAGAGGACGCGTTGGCTGACCTCCGTCGTGTCCTCCGTGGCGAGGCGCGACTGGAGCGGCACGCGATGCTGCAGGCGCGCGTGGACGAGGGCGAGCCGGTGCACGCGCTGAACGACGTGGTGATCGGCCGGGGCACCCTCGGACGGACGGTCTCGATCGGCGCGAGCGTGGACGGCGTGCTGCTGGCGGAATACCGCGCAGACGCGCTCATCATCTCGACGGCAACGGGGTCCACCGGTTACGCGCTGTCCGTGGGCGGACCGATCCTGCCTCCGACCTCTCCCGAGATCGTGGTGGTGCCGGTGGCCCCGCACCTGACCCGCTCGAACCCCCTCGTGCTACCGGAGGGCGCACGGCTCCGGCTGTCAGTCGAGCGCGGCGATGAGGCGCTCATCACGGCGGACGGCACCCTCCAGGCGCCGATCGGTTCCGGCACGGTCGTCGAGGTGACGGCGTCGCCCCGGTCAGTCGAATTCGTGCGGCTGGGGGCAGAGAACCAGTTCTACGCCAGCCTGGCGCGCCGCCTCGGCTGGCTGCGGCCAGACCATGTCATGGAGGACCCGGACGGCCCCGCGGCCTGAGGCGGCCAACGGGCTGGCCGAGGTAGACTGACGGCATGTCGACCGACACTCCCGCCGCGCCGGCCCCCGCTGACGTCCAGGTCGTCCGCGCGACCGTCCATGACGCCGAGGGTATCCACCGGCTCGTGAACTTCTGGGCGGCGCAGGGGCAGATGCTCCCCCGCACCCTCGGCGAGACGTACGAGAACCTCCGTGACTTCTTCGTGGTGCGGGATGCCGCCGGGCAGGTCATCGGTTGTGCCGCGTTGCACATCACCTGGTCCGACCTCGCTGAACTGAAGTCCCTCGCAGTGCAGGAGACGCAACAGTCGCGCGGTGCCGGGGCGGCCCTCGTGCGGGCCTGCGTCGAGGAGGGGCGTGCGCTCGGCCTCGAGCGGCTGTTCGCGCTGACATACCGGCCCGGGTTCTTCGAGCGCCTGGGCTGGGCTCAGGCGGACGTGATGAACCTGCCTCGCAAGGTCTGGAACGAGTGCTATCGCTGCCCGAAGTTCCCCGGCTGCGACGAAATCGCGATGGTCATCGATGTCGCGCCCGCCTCGGGCGGGTAGACAGGTCTTATGTGACGGACTCAGCCGACCTCGTGTACTCGGAACCCCTCGTGGACGTGGGGTACCTCCACATCACCAAGGACACGATCCGGTTCCCGAACGGCTTCGAGACGCAGCGTGCGGTGGTCTGGCATCCGGGCGCTGTCGCGCTCGTGGTGGAGGATGCCGAGGGCCGCTGGTTGATGATCGAGCAGTACCGGCATCCTGCGGGACGCGTCCTGCTGGAGATCCCAGCGGGCACGCGCGAGGCTGGCGAGGACCCCGACACGACCGCCGCACGCGAGGTGCGCGAGGAGACCGGGTACGCAGCGGGAACCCTCGTGCGGTTGGGCGGGGCATGGATGGCTCCGGGCTTCTGCTCCGAGTACATCCACTACTACCTCGCGACCGACCTGACTGAAGACCCGCTCCCGCAGGACCACGACGAGTTCATCGCGCCACCTCGACGGCTCACACTCGGCGAGGTGCGAGCCGCAGTAGCATCGGGCGAGATCGAGGACTCGAAGACCCTGATCGCGCTGTCCTTGTTAGCTGCTCACCGAGGTGGGCAGGGGTAGTTTGACCCTCGCGGGGAAGGTCGGGAGGCAGTAGGCTCCGGCTCAGGACTGACTTGACCGTGGGTGCTGTTCCCACAATAGTCAGCACGGCGGATGCCCTGGGTGCGAGGCGACGCTGACCGCGCCGCCGTCCAGTCGGGTGATGAGAGGCGCAGAGCATGGCGACGGCCACCGAAGTCCAGCGGCGCTATGGCAAGACGCAACGGGTTGATCGCTGGTGGGTTGAACCGGCGTTCCTCGGCGGTGGCCTCCTCCTCTTTGTGATCTACTCGACGGTGTCGGCGCTGATCCTCGGCAACTCGTGGCACTACGAGGCGGGGCCGTACCTCTCCCCGTTCTTTGAGCCGCTGATTAAGCCCGGTTGGGTACCTGAGTGGATCTCCCCGGCGGTCTTCATCCTGTGGGCGCCGCTCGGTTTCCGGACGACCTGCTACTACTACCGCAAGGCCTATTACCGCTCCTACCTGCTGAGCCCGCCAGCATGCGCGGTGACTGAACCCGCGAAGTCCTACAGCGGTGAGAGCAAGTTCCCCCTCATCCTGCAGAACGCGCACCGCTTCTTCCTCTATGTCGCGCTGCTCTTCATCCCCGTCCTCTGGTACGGCGCCGCGAAGTCGTTCTGGCTGTCTGGCGAGGGCTTCGGGGTAGGTGTCGGTTCACTGATCCTCGTCGCGAATGCCTTCCTGCTCATGATGTTCACGCTCTCCTGCAACTCGCTTCGTCACATGGTGGGTGGAGGGTTGAACTGCTTCTCGTGCACGGCGGTTACCCGCGGTCGTCGACGTGTCTGGGAAATCCAGACGCTGTGGAACGAGCACCACCGCGGCTGGGCCTGGGCAAGCCTCATCAGCGTCGGTATGGCGGACCTGTATGTGCACCTGGTTGCGAATGGTGTGATCACCGACCTGAACACCTGGACGAACTTCTAAGTCGGACGGCCAGTAGGCCGCGGAGGCGAGATGGCGGACATTGAGACCCACGAGTACGACGTGCTCGTCATCGGCGCTGGTGGCGCCGGACTGCGTGCTGCCGTGGAGTCCTCCGCGTTGGGCGCCCGAACCGGATTGATCTGCAAGTCCCTCCTCGGCAAGGCGCACACGGTAATGGCCGAGGGTGGCATCGCCGCGGCCATGGGCAACGTCTACTCCGAGGACAACTGGCAGGTGCATTTCCGCGACACCATGCGCGGCGGCAAGATGCTGAACAACTGGCGCATGGCCCAGATCCATGCGCAGGAAGCCCCCGACCGCGTGAAGGAACTCGAGGAGTGGGGTGCGCTCTTCGACCGCACGGCGGACGGCCGCATCCTGCAGCGCGACTTCGGTGGCCACCGGTACGCCCGTCTGGCCCACGTGGGTGACCGCACCGGCCTCGAGATGATCCGGACGCTCCAGCAGCACGCCGTACACCGTGGCATCGACGTCTACCAGGAGTGCACGATCAACCGGCTGCTGAAGGACGGCGACCGCGTCTCCGGTGCGCTGGGGTACTGGCGCGAGACGGGTCGGATGGTGCTGTTCCGCGCGAAGGCGGTCGTGATCGCCACCGGCGGCCTGGGCAAGGTCTTCTCCATCACCTCGAATTCCTGGGAGGGCACGGGCGACGGCCACTCGCTGGCGATGCAGGCCGGCGCCGACATGATCGACATGGAGTTCGTGCAGTTCCACCCCACCGGGATGGTCTGGCCGCCCTCTGTGCGGGGCATCCTAGTGACCGAGGGTGTGCGCGGTGACGGCGGGACGCTGAAGAACACGAGCGGCGAGCGCTTCATGTTCAACTACATCCCGCCGATGTTCGCCGCGGAGACAGCCGACACCGAGGCCGAAGCGGATCGGTGGTACGACGACAAGGTCAACGCTCGCCGAACGCCGGACCTGCTCCCCCGAGACGAGGTCGCACGCGCGATCAACGCGGAGGTGAAGGCGGGGCGTGGCACGCCGCATGGCGGCGTCTTCCTCGACATCGCCTCGCGCCGCAGCGCGGAGTACATCAAGCGCCGGTTGCCCTCGATGTACCACCAGTTCATGCAGTTGGCCGGCGTGGACATCACGAAGGAGCCGATGGAAGTCGGCCCGACTGCGCACTACGCCATGGGCGGTGTCCGTGTGGACGCCGAGACTGCAGCCTCGACCGTGCCGGGCCTGTACGCGGCTGGCGAGGTCGCGGGCGGGATGCACGGCTCCAACCGCCTCGGCGGGAACTCCCTGTCAGACCTGGTCGTGTTCGGCCGCCGCGCGGGCGAGAACGCCGCGAAGTACGCCCTCGGACTCAGTGCTCTCCCGGCGGTCGACGCAGGCGAAGTGTCCGAGCGATCGGCAGCGATCCTCAAGCCGTTCGAGGGTGGGCGCGAGAACCCGTACACCCTCCACCGGGAACTTCAGGACTGCATGCACGTGAACGTCGGCATCATCCGCACAGAGAGCGAGATGAAGCAGGCGCTTGCGAAGATCGATGACCTCCGTGAGCGGCTTGCGAACGTGCAAGTTGAGGGCAACATCCAGTACAACCCGGGCTGGCACCTCGCGTTGGACATGGAGCACATGCTTCATGTCGCCGAGGCGATCACGCGAGCCGCGATCGAGCGCCAGGAGAGCCGCGGCGGCCACACCCGTGACGACTTCCCCGGCACCAGTGGAGACTTCGGCAAGGTCAACGTGGTGGTGCGGCTGCGCCCGTCCGGGATGGGCGTCACGCAGGAGCCGCTGCCCGTCATGCCTGACGAACTCAAGAAGTTGTTTGAGGAGTAAGCCATGCCCCAAGCGCATCTGAAGGTCTGGCGTGGCGGAAACGACGGCGAGTACGTCGAGTACGACGTCGAGTACGAAGAAGGCATGGTCGTCCTGGACGTGGTCCATCGCCTGCAGGCGACACAGGCCGGTGACCTCGCGGTCCGGTGGAACTGCAAGGCCGGCAAGTGCGGCTCCTGTAGCGCCGAGATCAACGGCAAGCCGAAGCTCCAGTGCATGTGCCAGATGGGGACGTTCGAAGCGGGCGAGACGATCACGATCGCTCCCCTGAAGGCGTTCCCCCTCATCCGGGACCTCGTCACCGACGTGTCCTGGAACTTCCGTGTCGCGGAGACGATGCCGGAGTTGAAGCTGAGCCCCCCCGACGCGGACGGCCACCGGCGGATGCACCAGATCGACATCGACCGCGAGCAGGAGTTCCGGAAGTGCATCGAGTGCTTCATCTGTCAGGACGTATGCCACGTCATCCGTGACCACCCGGAGAACCAGAGCGTGTTCGCGGGCCCGCGCTTCTTCACGCAACTGGCGAACGTGGCCATGCACCCACTGGACCAGAACCCGAGTTCCGCCACGGTGGCGCACGGGTTCGGCCTGGACTACTGCAACATCACCAAGTGCTGCACTGAGGTTTGCCCGGAGGGGATCCACATCACCGACAACGCGATCATCCCGCTCAAGGAGCGGCGCGTGGACGAGTACTACGACCCGGTGAAGGCCCTCATCCGTAAGATCAGCGGCAAGAAGTAGCACCTCGGCGATGTCGAGGCGCGACCCAGCACCTCGACGTCGCGGGCAGCGCGTCCGGCTTCCGGGATACTGGGCGCCGGTTGCGGCTGGGTGCGCAGTTGCCATCGCAGTCGGGCTTGCGTTCGCCAGTCCACCGCTGGGGGTCGCAGCAGGACTGACGGTCGCCCTCGTCCTGGCTTGGGAGCAGCGGAACGCCGCCCGCCGCGATTGAGCGGACGCCTACGGGCGGGTCATCTCCTCGGGTTTGATCCACTCCGCGAACTGGGCGTCCGTGACGAGGCCGAGCGAGAGCGCGGCTTCCTTCAACGTGGTGCCCTCATGGTGGGCTTTCTTCGCGATCTTCGCCGCGTTGTCATAGCCGATGTGCGGGTTCAGTGCCGTCACCAGCATCAGCGAGGACTCCATGAGTTCGCGGATGCGGCGCTCGTTGGCCTCGATGCCGACCACGCAGTTGTCCGTGAATGAGCGGGCAGCGTCACCCAGCAGGCGGATGCTCTGCAGGTTGTTGTAGACGATGACCGGCTTGAAGACGTTCAGCTCGAAGTGGCCCGTCG
>SCVR01000192.1 GCA_004296805.1 Dehalococcoidia bacterium | reverse complement strand
GAACCGTCGCCCGAGATGCGGGCGTTGGTCGCGTCACTCATCTCGGCGGCGTGAGAGCGCAGCGCACGGTCCGCAGTCGGCCGCACGCGATCAGCACACGTATCGAGACCACGCACGAACAAGCTGCCTGCTCGACGAGGACGCAAGTGGCCGAGCTGTGTCCTGGCGACACCGGCACGCGACCACGAGGCGCACGTTCGCGGGGACGCGACCGGCTGTGTGCTACACGGTTCGGTGATCGCTGAACCACATACATATCCGCGGGATCTTCAATCCAGACTCGGTCCAGAAGCCCGCGCAACCTGCCCAATCCTTCGAACAGGCGTGCGCCTCGACCGGCACGAGGCGCCCCGCTGTCCGGCCGGCGCGATCCGCGTCGCGTAGACGCTCCCGATGTTCTGGATTGAAACGACCGAAATAGGTGTGGAGCGGGCGGTTCTGGATTGCTGCTGGATTCTCCCTGGACCGGTGGTTGGTAGCCTCCTCCCCGTACGAAGTGCGTTTCGCCGGTATCGCCAGCTCTCAAGGAGCAAGACAACCGGCACGGTTGCTCATCGGGATGCGAAAGACGGATCAACCCTCCGGGAAACGAGCACTGCGCTCTCCGTCCAACACATCGCACGAGCAGATCAAGCAGGGACAGCAATCGAAAGGAGTAGGGAAGACAGGGCAAGCGCAGGCGTGAAGGCGGTTGCGATGTAACCACCCAGACGCCGTCATCCAGCACGAGCGGAGTCCGAACGGGTTGCCGGCGATCGCCGACCACCGCGGGCCCGCACAAGATTTCCGGCTCGGCGCGTCCCACGCTCCGCGGTGCGATCGGTCGTCTGCGACCGGGGCCGCGACGCTGGCGCTGCGTCCGAATACCGAGGCCGCAAGTCCACGAGCACTCACGAACAGCCCCGATGGAGTCCATCCGGGGCGATTCGTCGTGCGCCCACGAAGGAGGACCGATGGACAGGTTCGATGACGAGGAGCTGGAGCAAGGCGACGGCCGCAGGCGCGGCCGCCGTCGAGACCGACGAGACCGGAGGGCGGTGCGGATCGCCGCCGTCGCGGTCGCAGTCATGTTCGCGCTGGCGATCGCCTCAAAGGTGGTCGGCGTGTAGCAGTCCCGCAGGAACGGGACGGAAGGGAAGGTTGTGATGGACCGGCGAGCAAGGAAGCGGCGCCCGCGTCTCATGACGCGGTGGGTCGCACGGATCAAGATCGTGGCGTGCTGGTGCGGCTCGCGGGTGCAGGCCGGCTGGCGAGCGGCCGCCACGCGGCTGTGGCCGTGGCAGCCGGTGGTGATCGTCGATGCGAAGCGCAGCAGGGCGCGGCGACTGCGGCGGATGGTCGTGCGGACGACCCGGGCGCAGTTCAAGGCCCTCGGTGTGGCTCCGCCCGAACATCTCCTGCTCGTGGTGCAGCGGATCGTGCAATGCGAACGGCCGGTGGCCTCGCTCTTGCAGGTGTTCGACGGCCGCGACGGGATGCGGCGGCACGTCCTCTACCTGGCCTTCGTGGTCGGGGAAGAGTCGATGAGCGACGGGGAGATCGTGGCGACACTCCGGCAGCAGCTCTACGAGGTCGTGGGCGACGCCCTCGGCCCGATGGTGCGAGCCGTCCCGGCGACCACGGCACAGCCACGTCCGGCGGCGGTCGTCCCGTTCCGCTCGCCGGCTCCCGAGCCGCCGCCGTTCGAGGACGACGACGCGCCACCGCTCGACGACTCATGGGTACCGATGGACGGCGGCGCAGTCGCCGCCGCCGCTGACCGCTAGGAGGAAGGACGATGAGACAGGAGATGGTGCTGACCGATCTGAGCGACCTGGCGCAGGTCATGGATCGCTTCCCGGTCGATGATCGCGTGCCGGAGTCGATGGCGCTCGTGCCGGTGATAAACGGCCCGAGCGACCCCGACGCGATCGAGACGCTCGCCGCGACGGCGCACGACGTGCTCGACGCGTTCCGCGCGTTGCTCGAGGCCGACCGGCTGCGCCGCGACGGCGCGCAGGAAGACCTCGCGCTGTTCCGGCAGTACCGCGACGGTGCGGCGCGGGCCGCGAGTGTCGCCACGCGCATGCGTGACGCGGCCCAACAGGCCAGCCACCTGGCCGGGGCCGCGCTCGATGGGACGGCCCGCGCCGAGGCGGACGTGATCGCGGCGCGGATGGGACGCCTGGCGACGGAAGCCGAGGCGCACGCCGCGGTGCTGCAACGCAAGGCGGCTGCCCTCGCCGAGAGGGACGACATCAAGCAGCTCCTCGCCGAGGAGCGGGATCAGGAGTGGAAGATGGAGATGCAGGAGACGCTCGCGCTGGCGGAGGGACACCTCAACGCCAGGAGATACGAAGAGGCCCGGCGACTGCTGGATTCTTTGGTCGGGATCAGCAGCGTGCCGGACCTCAATAGGACGTTCCGAACGCTACAGAATCGTCTGGAACTCGTCAAGGTCGAGGCGGCGCAGTCGGCGCTCCGCGAGGCGCGCCGGTGTCACCGGCACCAGCCGGTCGCGGCCCTCGACCTGCTCGAACCGCTCGACCTCCAGGGCCTGCCGGATGAGCTGGTCCGCCACCTCTGCGGGCTCTGGCTCGAGGCGTGCCGCCGCATCGGGCTCCTCGGCGCCGTGTACTACCGCGCGGGGTTCGGGAGCGGCGCGGTGCTGATGCCCGCGCTCGATGGGACGTGGGAGGTCGTGTCCTCGATTGGACCGCGCCGCTGGGAACGCGGACGCCGGTTCGCGCCCCAGGCGCTGCGCGGTGCGCGTGCGCTGGCGCCGATCGGATCGCCCGTACCGGCCTGAGCCGTCATCCACCGCATCACCTCATCTTCGGGGCCGCCTTCGGGCGGCCCCGATTCGTCGTGGGCGGAGCGTGCCCTTCGCGGGGCGCAGGGACAGCAAGCAATCAGGTCAAGAGGAGGACGGTCCGACATGCAGAAGAACGAAGCGTACCGGCACGCCGTGCGCGGCGTGTGGGAGGAGGGCCACGCCGTGTACGCGAGCTGGCCCGTCGAGAAACAAGCAAGCGCTCAGCCGGGCGTCGATGCCCTGCTCGCGTGGCTGGCGGACGCCGGCAGCGAAGACGAGCTGATCGACCGCTACATGGCGCTCAACGGCCCGGCGGGTTCGGCCCGGCTTCCACGCCTGTACCCGGAGCTTACGTTGCACACCGCACTCGCGGTCGAAGACGAGTGCTTCTGGCGCCGCGCGGCCGCGATCGGAGGAGGTGTCACCAGTGCATGACCTTCATGCGATCCGCGCCGCGCACCCGATCGCCGAGACGATCCAAGGCGCGGGCGTGGAGCTCCGCCAGCATGGGCAACGGTCCGTCGGCCAGTGCCCGTTTCACGGGGATACGGCTCCGAGCCTCACGGTCTATCCCAACACGGAGTCGTGGTACTGCTACGGCTGCGAGGTCGGGGGTGACGTCTTCGAGTTCGTCAGATCGGAAGAGC
>SCVR01000191.1 GCA_004296805.1 Dehalococcoidia bacterium | reverse complement strand
CCGGCCGCGCGTGCAGCCAGCAGGGCGTTTTGCACCGCCTCAAGGTCATTCGCGACCACGTCTCCGGTCGCATCGAGGGTGTGGACGAGGTAGACGAGGGTGCGGACGCCTCGCATAGCCGCCTCCAGCCCGCGCCCGGTGGCGAGGTCGCCGGTGACAGCCTCAGTGCCCTGGTCACGCAGGCGGACAGCATCGAACTCACGGCGGACGAGGGCGCGGACGGGCCTCGGCCTTCCGTCAGGCGCGGGCCGCGTCCGCAACTCTTGGAGGAGCGCGGAGCCGACGAACCCGCTGGCTCCCGCGATGAGGATGGTCACGCGCGGGCCCTCGACCTCACCCCTCTACCAGGTGATCGCGCCGCGCTCTGCACCGGAGACGACGCGAGCGTACTTCGCCATCACGCCCTTCGTGTAGCGCGGGGGACGAGGCGTCCGGTTCGCGAGGCGACGCGCGATCTCGTCTGCGGGGACGTCGAGGTCGAGTCGACGGTTGTCGATGTCGACGATGATGGTGTCGCCCTCCTGCACGGCACCGATGGGGCCACCCGCTGCGGCCTCGGGCGCCACGTGGCCGGCCATCAGGCCGTGTGTCGCGCCGGAGAATCGGCCGTCGGTCAACAGCGCGACGTGCTCGCCCAGGCCTGCGCCCACGAGGGCCGAGGTCACACCGAGCATCTCGCGCATGCCGGGTCCGCCCACCGGGCCCTCGTTCCGGATCACCAGGACGTCACCGGGCTTGATCTGCTGGGCCAGCACAGCCGCCATCGCGTCCTGTTCGGCCTCGAAGACGCGCGCAGGGCCACGGTGCAGGCGGCGCTCCTCACCCGCGATCTTCACCACGCAGCCTGCGGGCGCCAGCGATCCCTTGAGGATCACCAATCCACCGTTCGGGCTGAGCGCCTTCGAGACGGGGAGGATGACCTCCTGCCCGGGCGTCTCGACAGCGTTGGCAGCTTCCTCGGCGATGGTCTTGCCCGTGACCGTCATGACGTTGCCGTGCAGCTTCCCCGCCTCGAGCAATCGCTTCGCCAGCAGCGGCGTGCCACCCGCCTTGTCCCAGTCGAGCGCGACGAAGCGCCCGCCAGGACGCAGGTCGCCGATGAGCGGCGTCGCGCTGGAGATGCGGTCGAAGTCCTCGATGGCGAGCGGGACACCGGCCTCGGCGGCGATGGCTAGCAGGTGGAGCACGACGTTCGTGGAACCACCGGTCGAAGCGGCGCAGATGATGCCGTTCTCGATCGCCTCGCGAGTCAGGATGTCCTTCGGCAGGACGCCGCGCTTCAGTACGTCCATCACCAGTTCGCCCGCCTGGAACGCGACGCTTTCCTTGCGCTGATCGGTCGCGCCGACCGTCGCGGAGCGCATCGGCGACAGCCCGACGAACTCCATCACCGTCGCCATGGTGTTGGCGGTGTACTGCGCGCCGCACGCGCCGGCGCCCGGACAGGCCACGGCCTCGAGCGCATGCAGGCGCTCAAGGGACATCGTTCCGGCAGCGTGCTGCCCAACGCCCTCGAAGACGTCCTGGATCGTGACGTCGCGACCCTCGAAGCGGCCGGGGTCGATCGAACCTGAGTAGAGGACGACGCCCGGAATGTTGAGGCGGGCGAGCGCCATCGCGCCCGCGGGGATGGTCTTGTCGCACCCGACGATGACCACTGCTGCGTCGAACGAGTAGCCAATGCCAGCAAGTTCGATGGAGTCCGCGATCAGGTCGCGGGAGATGAGGGAAGCCTTCATCCCCTCCGTGCCCATCGAGATGCCGTCCGAGATGGAGATGGTGTTCACCTCCATCGGCGTGCCACCCGCGGCGCGGATACCCGCCGACACCTGCTGCGCCAGTACTCGCTGGTTGAAGTTGCACGGCATGGTGCCGATCCACTCGTGCGCCACCATCACCAGCGGCTTCTTCAGGTCGTCCGGCGTGAACCCGACCGACTGGAAGTAGGAACGTGCCGGAGCGCGGTCCGGGGCGTCCACCAGCGAACGGCTGCGGTGACGGGTGTCGAAGGCCATGAGGGGCTCCTCGCTACGGGCGATCGGTCGGGGGCGCGATCGTAGCAGCGAGGCTCGGCGGGGTCAGGCGCGCAGGATTGCCGCCAGGTCGCGGACCGCGTCGTCCCTGACGCGGAAGTACGCCCACGACCCTCGGCGCTCCCGCTGCAGGAGGCCCGCCTCGACCAGCACCTTCAGGTGGTGGCTGACGGTCGGCTGTGTGAGATCGATGGTGTCGACCAAGTCGCAGACGCACGCCTCGCCCGTATCGGAGCACGCGATCGTCGCGAACAGCCGCAGGCGCGCCGGGTCAGAGAGTGCCTTAAAGGCGCGGGCGGCCAGCGTTGCGGCCTCATCAGAGACACAGCAGTCGAGGAGGCTCGTGCAGCAGGCGGCCAAACCGTCGACGACCGGCAACGGTTCGAAGGCCGGTGATGCGGGCACAGCAGGAGGGGCTGTCTTCGGTGACATCGATAGCAGTCTATATTGACAATCATCGATGTGACAAGGCATCCTGCCCCCACGGCCATATCGACGTTCGTCGATGTAGCCGCGCCAGCCAGCGTTCGGTTCAGGGAGGTCACCATGACTCTCAAGCCGTTCAACGGCGTACTTCTGCCGGCCCTCGGCGGAGGTGACTGCTGCGACAGCGACTGCGGGTGCGAACCCGGCTGCTGCTAGTCGCCTGACTGGAGGCGGGTGGTTTCGGCTGTGCCGAGGCCTCCCGCCTTCGCGTCCCTCCCCCAAGCCTGTACGCTCGCGCGCCTCGGAAGGAACTGCCGTGGAGTTCGGACTGTTCGTGGAGTGGCCCAACTCCGGTTCCCGCGTCTGGCGCGAGGCCTTCGAGGAAAGCGTCGCCCAGGTGCGGCTCGCCGAGGAGGTCGGGTTCGACTTCTGCCTGATCGCCGAGCACCACTTCTCCGACTACGGCATCGCTCCCTCCCCGCTGCTCGAAGCGCTTGCCTTCGCACGCGCCACCTCGCGTATCCGCATCGGCACCGGCGTCGCCGTGCTGCCTGAGTGGCAACCTCTGCGGCTCGCCGAGGAGATGGCGGTGGTCGACCAGTTGAGTGGCGGCCGGTTCATCGCCGGCGTCGGGCGCGGGTTCGTGCCATTCGAACAGGAGCGCCTCGGCGTCAACGTTGAGGAAGGCCGTGCCCGCTTCGAGGAATCGCTCGACGTCCTCGTGAAGGCGTGGACCGAGACCGACTTCACCTACGCGGGGCAACATGTGCGGGTCGACCACCCGACGACGGTGCTGCCCCGTCCCCTCCAGGCGCCGCATCCGCCGCTCTGGCTCGCCGGCGCCAGTGCGGAATCGGTCGACCTCGTGGGACGCCGAGGCCTGACACCCATCACCTCGGGGGTGGCCGGCGCCGACCGCCTTCGCGAGCAGCACCACGAGTACGTACAAGCCCGCCGGAGGTACGGTCGCGAGATCGAGCCGCTGCACGTCGTCGCCCAGACTCAAGTCCACGTTGCGGAGACCACGGCCGAGGCGCACACGACGCTGCCGTTCGCCCGCTGGCAGGCCCGGGCAGTCACGCGCCTCGTGCAGGCGCGCGTCGAGCGAGGCGTCCTGGACGCCTCCCCGGCCGAGGACGACCCGAGCGATGAAGTCCTGCTGGGCCGTCAGTTCATTGGCACGCCGGACCAGATCATCCCGCGCCTGCAAGCGCTCTCCGACGCTGGGGTCACACACGTGAGCATGCTGATGGAGTTCGGCGGCCTCGATGCGGCACGGATCGAGCGATCGATCCGCCTCGTCGGGCGCGAGGTGATCCCGGCGCTCCGGAACGCAACTCCGCCTCCCAGCCTGTTCGCCACGAGCAGCACGGCCTAGCGGATGGGCGTTCTCGGACGCGCTCGATACTGGCGTGACGCGACGCTGCTTGGCATCGCCACGATCGCGGCGTACGGCGTCGTGTTCTACGCCTTCGGCGTATTCATCGATCCGCTGCACGAGGACACCGGCTGGAGCACGGGGACGCTGTCGTTCGCCTACTCGGCCGGCGTCCTGCTGTCGGGCGCGGCGGCCGTCTTCGGCGGCCGCACGTTGGACCGCCGCGGATCGCGGCCGGTCATGCTCACGGGAGTCCTGGTGGGCGCCCTTGGATTGGTGGCGGCTTCCGAGGCACGGAACATCGCGTGGTTCGTCGTGTGCTGGGCGGTGACCGGTGGCGCGGTCGCCGGGGGCCTCTACTACCACGTGACCATGGCAGCCACGACGCGCCTCTACTCCGACCGCCGCGCGGCCGCGATCAGCGTCCTCACCCTCCTCGGCGCACTGGCGAGCCCCATTTTCAACCCCCTCGTTGCCTGGATGCTCGAAGCGTGGGGCTGGCGAGATGCGCTCAAAGCGCTGGCCGGGCTGCTCGTCGCCCTCGCTGGGCCGGCTGCCCTGACAGTGCGGTCGCTGCCCGTACCGATACCGCCTCGTATGCCGGGTGAGCGAGGAGCGTGGCGAGACCCGATGGTGTGGCGCCTGATGCTGGCAGCGTGCTTCGCGGCTGGGGCCTCCAGCGCCCTCATCCTCCACCAGGTGAGCGCCATCCGCGCCCTCGGCCTGCCTCTCGCCACGGCCGCGGCACTCGGCGGGGCACGAGGGCTAATGCAGATCCCCGGCCGCCTGATGCTCACTCCGCTCACCTCGTGGCTCGGTGTGCATGGCGCTCAATTGCTCTGCTATGCCCTCGTGGCTGCTGGAGCGGGCGCACTCGTCTTCGCGCACGGGTTGATGGCCGCATGGTTCTTCGTGGTCGCTGCCGGGATCGCGATTGGCCTGAGTTCGCCACTCGGCGGCCTCTTGAGCGCGGAGGCCTACGGGCCGCGGTTGGGCACGTTCTCGGGGATGCAGACCGCAGCCACCAGCGTGGCCAGCGCGGGCGGCGCGTGGCTGGCGGGCCTCGCCGTCGACCGTACGGGGGGCTACGGCCTCACGCTCGCGGGTATCGCCATCCTCGAAGCAGGCGCAGCGGCCTCGTTGCTCTGGCAGCGACGGGCACTGCGGGCGGCGCAGGCGATTGAGGTCACCGCTGGCGAACCCGCCTAGTTTTCCCGCTCGTCGTCGTCCTCGTCGTCGGCTGCGGACTCTCGCGGCGGGACCGGCTCCTTCGAGTGGCCATTGGTGTGGATGCACTCGTGTGGCGCGTTCGCGAACTCGAGGGGCTGCTTGCACAGGGGGCAGGTGGGGCGCCCCCCTGCTACGACCTCCTCGATGATGTGGATCAACGTCAGCGCCTGCGACCGACTGAACGCCATCCGCAAGGTCGGGGTGTCGCGACGTTCCGTCGCCTGCGGATCATCGGCGAGGAAGATCGCCTGCTCTTCTTCCACGTCGTAGTCGAGGCCCATGCGTGCGATCTGGAACTCCACCTGGGCACGCTGGGGGAAGTTGCCGACCGGCTCGACGGCCGACGCCTTCTGCCCTCGGCGCATCGAGCGCTCGGCGAGCAGTTGGGAGATCGAGCGGCCCAGGGCAGCCAGCTGCTCCTTCTCGATCCATAGGGCAACGTAGGTGGCATCCGCACGGGCCCGCAGCCGGAAGGTGCGCTGTCCGGGCTGACCGATCGCCTCGGCATCTACAGCGTCCACGAGCCCGAGGTCGATCATGTGTCCCCCATCCGCCGGGCGAGCGTAGGCACCGCTGCGCGCACGGGTCAAACCGCGCCTATCATCGGTGCGTTGCGAGGGAAGCCCCATGCCTGATGCCACGATCGACCTCGGCGCACTGACGATCGCTGAGGCGAGCACGCGGATCGCCGCAGGCACGCTGTCGCCTCTCGCACTGACCGAAGCCGCCTTCGCGCGGATCGACGCGACCAATCCCCGGATCAACACGTTCGTCCGGCTCATGCGTGCTTCGGCAATCGCCGAAGCGGAGGCCGCGGAGGCACGCGCTCACACCAGCAGTCGCCTCGGGCCGCTCGACGGCATCCCGTTCGCCGTGAAGGACCTCTTCGACACTGCCGGCGTGGTGACGGCGGCCGGTACCAGCGCCTACCGCGAGCGAGTCCCCACGGAGGACGCCACCGCCGTCCGCAGGCTGCGCGAGGCCGGCGCGGTGCTCCTCGGGAAGACGAACACGCACGAACTCGCGCTCGGTGGGACGACCAACAACGTCCACCATGGCCCGACAAGGAATCCCTGGCGCCTCGACCGCGTACCCGGTGGCTCATCGGGCGGGTCGGGCGCGGCGCTCGCGGCCGGGCAAGCGCTCGGCGCCCTCGGGACCGACACCGGCGGCAGCATCCGCATCCCAGCAGCGTTCTGTGGGGTCACGGGCCATAAGCCGTCGTACGGCCTCGTCGGTCGCGGTGGCGTGGTGCCGCTGTCGCTCACGCTGGACCACGCGGGGCCGATGGCGCGGACCGCCCTCGACTGCGCGCTCATCCTCGATGTACTCGCAGGCTACGACGCCCGTGACCCGGACTCGGTGGAGCGACCATCCGAGTCGTTCAGCACCGGCATCGACCGCGACATCCGAGGACTGAGAGTCGCCGTCATCCCCTCGCTCGTCGAGGGTTCCAGCGAAGCAACTCTGGCAGCCTTCGAGGCAGGCCTCGACGTGTTGCGTGGCCTTGGGGTCACGGTGGGTACCGTCGAGCCAATGGCAGGGCACGACGAGTGGCGAGCCTCGATCAACGGGCTGCTGGTCGCAGAGGGTGCCTCGTACATCGCGCACATCCTGCGGGAGCGACCCCAGACCATCGGCGAGAGCGTCCGCCGGCGGATGTTGACCGGCCTCGACATCAGCGCAACGGCCTACATCAAGATGCTCGCGCAGCGCGCGATGATCGAGCGGATGTTCGAGGCATCCCTCCGCGAGGGCGAGTTCGATGCCTACGTCACGCCGACTTCGCCCCAGCCCGCAGAGCCGATCGTGGCTGACCCGAATGCTGACTCGGAGCCCCCGACCAAGTTCCGCATCACGACCGTCTTCGACCTGACACGCCAGCCTTCGATCTCCGTCCCTGCCGGGTTCGACGGCGATGGCATGCCGATTGGCTTCATGATCAGTGGTGCCCGCTGGACGGATGCGCTGGTACTCCGCATTGCGCACGCGTTCCAGCAGGCCACGACCCACCACGCCCAACGACCGACACCCTGAGACCAGCGACAGCCTCAGCGTCTACGATCGACCGGTGACCACACCCTCTACGCCACCGCCCCTCCCGGACGCACCGCCAGCCCTCGGCCTGGAGCGTGAGATCCCGCTCGCGCGCCATACCTACCTCCGGATTGGCGGGCCAGCCGCCTACTTTGGCACTCCACCCGACATCCGGACGTTCATTGAGATCTGGGCGTGGGCGAAGGCGCAGGCGATCCCACTGAGGATCATCGGTGGCGGCTCGAACATGCTGGTCGCTGACGAGGGCGTGCACGCGGTGGTGGTGTCGCTCCGACGGGCATGCGGCCGCCTCGAGTTTGAAGGGGCATCGGTGTACGCCGGCGCGGCCGTGATGCTCCCGGCGCTGGCTAAGGCAGCGGCAGAGCGCAGCCTCGGCGGCGTCGAGTTCGCCATCGGCATCCCGGGCGACATCGGCGGGGCCATGCAGACGAACGCCGGGATTGGGGACGGCCGCAGCATCGGGGATGTCGTCGCAAGCGTGGAGGTGTTACGCGACGGCAAACCCGTGACGCTGCCGCGAGCGCAGGTCGCATTCGACTACCGACACACCTCCCTGCGTGCAGCGCACGAACTGGTACTCGGTGCGACGCTGACGCTGACGCCGCGGCCCCGGGGGGAGATCGAGGCCGAGATGGGACGGCTGTTGGCAGCGCGTCAGGCGACGCAGCCCACGGCCGAGCCCAACGCCGGCTCAGTCTTCCGCAATCCGCCAGAGGGACGTGCCGGCCAGATGATCGAGGAGGTAGGCGGGAAAGGGATTACCTCGGGGACGGCGCACGTCTCGTCCCTGCACGCGAACTTCATCGTCCACGATGGTCACGCCACGGCGAGGCAATACGTCGAGGTGATGACAGAGGTGCAGCGGCGCGTCTTCGCGACGTATGGTGTGCGGCTCATCCCGGAGATCGAGTGGTGGGGAGATGGCCCGCCACCGGAGGTATTCCAGTGAGCGACGCTTCCCTGCTCCGTGCCGCCACCCCACGCCAGGACCTCATTCGCACACTCGCCGCCACCCCC
>SCVR01000190.1 GCA_004296805.1 Dehalococcoidia bacterium | reverse complement strand
GCGCGCCGTAATACAGGAAAGGAGTTCGCTCATGCATCGTCTCATGCTCGCCATGCTGCTGCTGGCAACAGGTCCAACCGCAGCTTCTGCCGCGGAAGATTTCCCCTACGGCTCTTCGCTTTCCTTTGCAGCCGTTCGCAATGGCCAGACGATCGGCAATCACACCCTGACATTCCAGAAGAATGGCACGCTGCTCAAGGTATCGACCGCGATCGACCTTGCCGTGAAATTCATGGGCGTCACCGCCTATCGCTATACGCACCGCGCGGAGGAAGTCTGGAGCGGCGACACGTTCCAGGGGCTCTCGGCGCAGACCGACGACAACGGCAAGAAATATGCGATCCGGATCCAGCGCGACGGAGCGGCCCTCGCGGTCGAGCGCAACGCCCGTCCCGACGCTCTTTCGCCGGCGACCTTCGATCGCGGCCTGCAGCGGGACGACGCGGCTCGCACGACCCTGCCGCCGCAGCTCCTGCCCTCGACCCATTGGAACGTCCGGCAGGTCCGCCAGGCGGCGCTGGTAAATACCCAGACTGGCGCAGAAGCCCGCGTCCAGGTTTCCGTTCTCGGCCGGGAGACGATCAGGACGGCGAATGCCTCGATCGATGCAACGCGTTACCGCTACACGGGTGACCTGGTGATGGACCAGTGGTTCGACGACGCGGGCCGCTGGGTAAAGACCTCCTTCACCGCGTCCGACGGATCGACCATCGAGTATGTGCTGAAGTAACCGTGGCTGCCGGCTGTTTGAGTGGCGTCGTTCACGGTGAGATCGGATCCTCCAAGATGTGGCAAGCAATCTCCTACTACAGCGTGCTGGCGCTTGAATCGGTGCTCGGAGTGGTCGGTATCCGTCTCTATGAAGAACCGCGCTTCGACATTGTCGGCAGCTTGAAAAGCGGCATCGAGATCCGCCGCTACGGTCCGCGCCTCGCGGCTCAGGTCGAACTTGGTGAGGCCGGCGATGCGAGACGCGACGAAGCTTTCGGCCTCCTCTTCGCTTACATCGCAGGTGCCAACAGAACGTCAGCCTTGGCGAACGAACGGGTCGCCATGACTGTTCCCGTCGAAGTGCGTGTCGGGGAACGAGTAGCGATGACCGTTCCGGTCCAAGTCATTGACCCAGGCGCCGCCCCCACCATGCGGTTCTATTTGCCCGCGAAGTTCACACGCGACACCGCGCCAACGCCGACGGACGCTCGGGTTACGCTGCTCGAAATTCCGACCGAGACAGTCGCTGTCTCACGCTATTCCGGTTCTGGCGCAGACAGCACGCAGCGCCGCCGCGAACTGGTCGCAGCTCTTGCAAGATCTCCGTGGCAGCCCGTCGGGGAGCCTTACACTCTGAGCTACGACGCTCCTTTCACTTTGCCTTTTGTGCGCAGGAACGAGGCCGCAGTCTCCGTCATCGGCCCCTGACCGCTCCGAAGCGCGTCACGTTTCAAGATGCATTCGTCGTGGCGCCTTCGAACAGCACATGGAGGTACCACCCGGCCTCTGCCTTCGGAGGGCAGCGCTGGAAAGCCAGAAGTGCAAGCACTCCCAGCGCTTGCGAAAGTCTGAACGTAGTTTGATAAGTTCAGCAGGTTTCTGCTAAGAAAAAGTCCATCGTGGCGGACCGCATATCCGCTGCACCCAAGTCCGTCCGGCCCCCTGATCCAGGGAATCGCGGCGGGCTTTTTCCTGTTCAAGACAGTAGCTCAGTCCATCAACCATTAGGCGTCCGTGCCACCGGGCCTCCCCCCCCCCCGGCGTGCCCCAAAAGCTCTTC
>SCVR01000189.1 GCA_004296805.1 Dehalococcoidia bacterium | reverse complement strand
TGGCGCAGCAGCCCGAGGCGATCTCCAGCACGATGAGCGATATGGGCTTCCGCACTCGCGAGGAGAACGTGGAGACGTACACGGCCCTCGGCGAGGCATTCCTCGGCGACGTCCTGCGGTCCGGGAAGGCCTACGCCGACCAGGCGATGGTCGCAGAGGTGAACCAGCGGCTCGGCAAGGTCCTCCGGGCCAATCCGCTCATCGACGTCCCCGGCGACGTCATCCTGATTGCCCGGGTCATGGGGCTGCTCTCTGGCCTTGGCCGCACACTTGAGTCGAAGACTGACCTCATCGAGGCGCTCCTCCCTTATCTCGACCCCGACGCCGAAATCTCAGACGCATCGGTCTAGTCAGATTCGAAATGTCGGACTGGTGCCGTTGACCCTATCTCGATCCTGAAGCATCATTCAGCATGCTGAACGTTCATTCAGTTGAATGAACAGTCCAGCCAGTGTGTGATGGCGGGCGCAATACCCGCACCAAGGATCCGGCCATGCGACTGCGCACCTACTTCTCCGCCCTGCTCCCCATCCGCCGCGGCGGGCCTCGGTATGACGAGGCACGCCGTGACTACCAGGCCGCGCTCCGCGCCCAACTGCCTCCGACGGGCCGTTAGGCATGGCGAAAGTCCCCGACCGCTACCTCGAGGAACGCCGGCAGGAGATCCTGTCGGCGGCCGCGCGCGCCTTCATTGAAAAGGGCTATTCCGCCACCACCATGCAAGAAGTGGCCACCGCGTGCGACCTCGCGCCGGGAACGCTCTATCGCTACTTCCCGGGCAAGGCTGACCTGATCGCGGCCGTCGTGGGTGAGTGCATGGGTTCCTACCACGACGTGATGGCCGAGGTGACGGACGAAGCTCCGACACCGGGCGAGGGTTTCCGGATGCTCGGTGAACATGTGGCAGCTGGGCTTCCGCAGCCGGGCTGGCAGGACGACTGCACGCTCCGTTTAGAGTCCTATCTGGCCAGCCGTCGGGACGAGGTACTCCGTGAGCGCCTCGAAGGCCCGCTCCGCGAAACGATCTCAGACCTCGCAGGCATCATCCGTGCCGCGCAGGCAAGCGGCGAAGCCGACCCCGATGTCGACGCTGATGCTCTCGCCCTGCTCCTCCACTCGGCGGTCGCTGGGCTGTCGGCCCTCGGACTACCCCTCCACGACGCTCAGGCGGCCTCCGCGGCCTGGCGACTTCTCATGCAACTCGTGACCGGTTTGATGGTCGAACAGCGTGTGTCGGTAGACGCCTGAAAGGTCGGACGATGGCCCGTGGAAGCGAGCCCAGCATGGGCATGACCGGACGGATTTCAGCGGCGAGTGCCCGCCACCCGTGGCCCGTGATCGCGGTGTGGGTGATCGCAACGGTCGTCCTGATGGGCGTCTCAGGTGCCGTCGGCGGGGTGTTCACCACTGACATCTCGTTCACGAGCCAACCCGAGTCCCAGACGGCTCGCGAGATCCTGAAGGAGTGGCAGGGCGAGCCTCTTTTCGAGTCGCTCGTGATCTCGTCAGCGAAGTACCCGGTGCAATCGCCGGAGTTCAAGAAGTTCGTCACCGACATCACAGCGGCGCTGCGTCAGCACCCCGACAAGATCGACCCGAAGCAGACCTCGAACGTCTTCGAACTCGCTGCGGTGCAGCCCGGCGCTGAGCATGCACTCATCTCGACTGATGGACACACGACACTCGTGAACGCGCGGGTGCTGGGCGACGTGGACACGGCCGTCGAGTCGGTGGCCACCCTGGATGAGGCCATCCTGCCGTTCCGCGACAACAAGGACTTCACCATCCTCCGGGGTGGCTTCATCAGCGCCAACGACGCCTTCACCAAGGCCTCCGAGGTTGACCTGAAGTCCGAGCAATACGTCCTTCCAATCGCACTCGTAGTGTTGATCGTGGTGTTCGGTGCGCTCGTCGCGGCACTGGCCCCCATGGTCATCGGTGCCGTCGCCATCATGTTGACGATCGCCACCGTGACCCTGATCTCGCAGATCTCCCCGCTCTCGATCTTCGTCACCAACATCGTCACGATGATCGGGCTCGCCGTCGGCATCGACTACGCGCTGTTCACCATCGCCCGGTACCGCGAGCAACGGCATGCTGGTTTCGATGTCATGCAGTCGATCGCCATCGCGGGCGACACAGCCAGCCGAGCCGTAGTGTTCTCCGGTGCCACCGTCGTCATCGCCCTCACGGGTCTGATCCTGGTCCCGAACACCATCTTCCGGGCGTTCGGCATCGGTGCGTCCATCGTGGTGGTCTTCGCCGTGCTCGCCACGCTGACACTCCTGCCGGCTGCACTCCGCCTGTTGAACGACCGCATCGAGGCGATCCACCCCGCCCAGTGGCAGCGGCTGGCAGCCCTTGCCACCGCAGCGGGCGTCATCTTCGTCCCGGGCCCCGGCCGTGGGATCCTCGCAATCGCGACCTTCGTGATCCTGTTCGTGCCGACGCTCCTCGGCGTCATCCGCGGCCGGCGTTCGACCGCACCGGCGTCGGTCGGCCCAGATGAGGGTGGGGCAGGCTTCTGGGCCGCTACTGCGCGCTTTGTGATGAAGAACGCCGTGGTGATGGCCGTCGGCTCGACCGCGCTGCTCGTGGCACTCGCCATCCCCTACACCCGCATCCACCTCGGGGCATCCGGCCCATCCGCACTGCCCGAGGCGTACGAGGTCAAGCAGGCGTTTGAGGTGCTGAACGAGAAGTTCGTGCCCGGTTTCCTGGCCCCTACGGATATCGTCATCCAGGCGCCAGACGTGAAGGCGTCCGCGATCCAGGTCGGGATGCTCAACTTCCAACAGAAGGTGTCTCAGGACCCCCAGATCCGCCTGAGCCGCCCCCCCGTCATCAGTGAGGACGGCACGCTCGCTGCGATGAGCGTCGCGCTCCAGGGAGACCTCGCCAGTTCACAGGCGCAGGATCAGGTCCGGCGCCTGCGGAACGACATCATCCCCGCTTCAGGGCTCACCCAGGCCGGGGCGAAGGTCTACGTCGGCGGGACGACCGCGATTAACATGGACCTGTTTGACCAGGTCCACCAGTACACGCCGATCGTGTTCGCCTACGTCCTCGGGCTCTCATTCATCCTGTTGATGCTGGTCTTCCGCTCCATCGTGGTCCCGATCAAGTCCATCATCATGAACCTGCTCTCGGTCGGTGCGGCGTACGGCGTGCTCATTGCTGTCTTCCAGTGGGGCTGGGCACCGGGCTTCCTCGGCTTCGGCAAGGTCGATGCCATCGAGGCGTGGCTGCCGCTCATGATGTTCACCATCCTGTTCGGCCTGAGCATGGACTACCACGTGTTCCTGATCAGCCGGATCCGCGAGCGCTACGACGAGACCCACCAGAACACCGAGTCGGTGGCATTCGGCCTCCGCAGCACGGCCAACATCATCACGGGAGCGGCTGCGATCATGGTCGCGGTCTTCGGTGGGTTCGCCCTTGGCGACCTCGTCATGTTCCAGCAGATGGGTCTCGGTCTTGCTGTCGCGGTGTTCCTGGACGCCACCATCGTGCGGACGGTGCTCGTGCCGGCGACAATGCGGTTGCTGGGGAACGCGAACTGGTACTTGCCGGCCTGGTTGCACTGGCTCCCCGATCTCCGCGTCGAGAAGTCCCCGCACACTCCCGGCATGATCACCAGCAGCGCTGCGGGAGACGGCGGCAACTAGCCCGCGCGAGCAGTCATCGAGGATTCAACAGCCCGTTCGAGGAGACTCGAGCGGGCTGTTTGCACAGGGGCCCGCTGCACCGCGTGGGCCCGATCCCTCGGAGCCTCCATGCTACCCTCGCGCCGTGACCTCCACCGCCGCTCCGCGCCCCGCCATCCGCCCGGTGATCGAGGGCACCAACCCTTCATCGCATGGTTCGGTCCGACGCGCCCTGGACATCCTCCACGGCCCCCCGGGCGGCATCGAGGCGCTCGCCAGCGATCTCGCGACGGGCCTCTCAGGCGGCCGAGAGGACGTTCGCGTCGACCGCCCGTACCGCTTGCTCTACGCAACTGACGCCTCCATCTACGAAATGGAGCCGGTCGCGGTCGTCTTCCCTCGATCGACGGCGGACGTCCAGCACATCGTGCGTGTCGCGGCCGCCCGAGGCGTGCCGGTGCTGCCTCGTGGAGGCGGGACCAGCCTCGCCGGGCAGGGTGTGAACCACGCCATCGTGATCGACATGTCCCGGCACATGGACCAGGTGCTGGAGATCAACGCCGAAGAACGCTGGGCTCGCGTGCAGCCGGGCGTGGTCGTGGACGCGCTGACGAAAGCCGGCCGGCCACATGGCCTGATGTACGCCGTTGACCCGTCGCCGAAGAACCGGGCCACCATCGGCGGCGGCATCGGGAACAACTCCTGTGGCGCTCACTCCGTGATCTACGGCAAGACGCTCGACCAGGTGCTCTCCCTCGAGGTCGTCCTCTCCGACGGCACCACCACACGGTTCGAACACCTCACCGGCGCCGCCCTCGGTGAGAAGCGCGCGGCACAGAACCTCGAAGGGGCGATCTATCGAGGCATCGCGCACATCGCGGCTGCGAATGCAGACGAGGTCCGGGCGCGCTTCCCGAAGATCCAACGACGCGTCTCCGGTTACAACCTCGACGAGTTCCTGCCCGGAGACGGGTTCGCGGACAGCATGGACCTCGCACGCATGGTTGTGGGCTCCGAGGGGACACTGGCCGTCGTCACAGAGGCGAAGGTGCGCCTCGCCCAGGTGCCGAGGGCAAAGGGTGTCGCCGCCCTGCACTTCCCCACCGTCGCCTCCGCGTGCCGCGCGACGATGGCCGCGCTGGAGCATCACCCGTCGTCTGTCGAGATCGTGGGATCGACGATCATCGAGCGTTGCCGCGAGAGCGTGGGATACGCCCGCCTCGTGGACTTCGTCATCGGCAACCCGGGCGCCTTGCTGCTGGTCGAGATGTACGGCGATACGCCCGAAGACGTGGCCGCAAGCCTCGCACGGCTCACCGAGGACTTCGCGGCGCGCAATCTCACGCGCGATGTCGTGCTAGCCCTCGACGCGGGTTCGCAGGCCCGCATGTGGCGGATGCGCGAGGCCGGCCTCGGCCTGCTGATGTCCGTCCGAGGCGATGCGAAGCCGGTCGCCTACGTCGAGGATCCGGCGGTCCCGCCCGAACGCCTCGGCGATTTCATCGAGGCGTTTGACGCACTGGTACGCCGGCACGGGACGGAGTCGGCCTACTACGGCCACGCCTCGGTCGGCTGCATGCACCTCCGACCCATGGCCAACATCAAGAGCGAGGTGGGCCTCGCCACCATGGAGGCGATCGCCACCGAGGTGGCCGACCTCGTGCTGCAGTTCGGCGGGTCGCTCTCCGGCGAACACGGTGACGGCATCCTGCGCGGCGTATTCACGGAGCGGATGTTTGGCCCGCAACTGACTGAGGCCTTCCGTGAGGTGAAGCGCACCTTCGACCCACTCGGCATCCTGAACCCCGGCAAGATCGTGGACACGCCCGCCTTCAATGACAACCTGCGATTGAGTCCCGTCACACGCAGCCTTCAGCCACCGACGATCCTCGACTGGTCGCACGAGCAGGGTTTCGCACGGGCCGCCGAGCAGTGCAACGGTCAGGGCGCCTGCCGTAAGGACGAGGGGGGGATGTGCCCTTCCTACATGGTCACGCGCGACGAGGAGCAGTCGACGCGGGGACGCGCGAACCTTCTGCGGCTCGTGCTCGACGGCGTCCTGCCACCTGAGGATCTCACTGGCGACCGGCTGATGGGTGCGCTCGATCTGTGCGTCGAGTGCAAGGCCTGCCTGGCCGAGTGTCCGTCAGGTGTCGACATGGCGAAGTTGAAGCAGGAAGTGCTCGCCGCTCACCGAACGCACCACGGCCTCCCGTTACGCGCGCGCCTCGTCGGCGCGATGCCACAACTGTCGCGGCTCGCCGTCCGCCTCGGCCCGCTGCTTGCCCCGCTGCAAACGCTGGGTGCGCTCCCCCCGGCCCGATGGGCACTCGAGCGGATCCTCGGCATCCACCACGCTCGGCCGCTACCCCGGATCCACGCGGCGACGTTCTCACGCTGGTTCGCCGCACGACCCTCGGCAGTCCCCGGCCGTCGACGTGACGCGGTCTATTTCGTCGACACGTTCACGGAGTACCAGCATCCGGAAGTCGGACGTGCAGCGGTGAGCGTGCTCGAAGCCCTCGGATACCGCGTGCGTGTCGTGCCGCAGGTCGCCTGTTGCGGACGCACGCTGCTTTCGTCTGGCCAACTTGCCGCCGCGCGTGACCTCGCCCGCGCCAACATCGAGCAACTCCGCCCCTACGCCGCGGCCGGCACCCCTATCGTGGGCACCGAGCCTTCGTGCCTGCTCGCCCTACGCGACGAGTACCTCTCACTCGTGCCGACCGAGGACGCTCGTACCGTGGCGGACGCTGCTGTGTTGCTTGATGAGCTCGTGGCCCGCCTCGCGTCTGAGGATTCCTCAGTCGCCTCGCTCTTCCGGCCGCTCGATCGCCCTGCTGTCCTGCACGCGCACTGCCACCAGAAGGCGATCGCGGGAGCCGAGCCTACGTTGGCGGCGCTCAGCCTCGTCCCGGGCCTCAGCACGACACTCGTGGATTCGGCGTGCTGCGGGATGGCGGGTTCATTCGGGTTCGAGGCAGAGCACTACGACGTGTCGCTCGCGATGGCGAGGCGTTCGCTGATCCCTGCGCTGGACGACGCGCCTTCGGACGCCGAAGTGCTGGTCACCGGGATCTCCTGCCGCCAGCAGGTGGAGCACCTATCGACACGACGACCGCGCCATACGGCGGAACTGCTTGCAGAAGCACTCCGACGAGGGCAACGCTAACCGCAGCGAATGATGATCGGCGTGCTCGCCGGGATCGTCGTCGCGAACTTCTTGTCCCAGTCAGCATTCACAATGGCTGGCGCGCCGGCGATGTAACCGATGAACCTGCCTGCATCGATCACCCACATGCCGAGCGCTGTCGCCGGGCAGCCCGCGACCGCGGTGCTCGTGACCAACGCCTGTGTCGTCCCGCCACCCCAGAGCGCGAGCGAGACACCCTTGGTCGCCAGGGAGCCGGTCAACTTGCCCTTCGTGCTGGTGTAGATGAATCCGTCCGACTTCGACGCGCTCAAACCGTCCACGGTGACAACGACCTCGGCGACTCCGGTGCCCGCCGGAACCTTCGCCAGTAACCGGTTTGGTTCGGGTAGCGACACCCCGGTTGCCGGCTTCCCCCCGACGGTGACGGTGGTACCCGAGACGAGCCCCTCTCCGATGATCGAGACCTCCGCCCCTCCAGCCTCATCCCCACTATTGGGCGTGATTGCGAGGATCATGGGCGGTGCGACGTAGAGCACGGCCCCGCCAAGTGTCGCCATCTGGTTGTCGGTGTTCCGGACGGTGATTGGTGTCAGGCCCGTGGGTTGTGCGGGGGCGTTGAACGTCACCTTGGTCCCACCGGCGAGCGTGACGCCGGTGGCAGCAGATGTCCCAACGATGACGGCCATCCCGTCAACGAATCCGGTGCCACTGAGTGAGATCGATGTCCCACCCGCAGTTGATGCGCGTGGCACGACGGTCGCGGCAGTGAGCGTCGGTCCCTTCTGATAGGTGTACCCATCCTTGAGAGTGGCGCTCTTTCCGTCAGTGTTGGTGACGACGAGCGAGGCCTTCCCAGCGGCAGCCTTCGCGGGCGCGACGAAAGTGATCGCCGTTGGGGTCACCAGGGACACAGAGGCGGTGGCATCGCCGACCTTCACCGTCGCACCCGCGTTGAAGTTCGTGCCCACGATCGTCACGGCCTGGCCACCCTCTAGTGGGCCAGCAGTGGGGGTCGTGGACAGGACGGTCAATGGCCCGGTGTCGACGAAGCGGTAGCCGTTGGCAAGCGTCCCTGCCTGGGAGTCAGCGTTCGTCACCGCGACATTCACCAGGGCGTTCACCGTGCCGGCTGGAGCGACAGCGGTGATCGAGGTGCCGCTGATCACCACCGCGTTCGAGGCGGCGACCGTGCCGAACTTGACCGTCGCACCTGAGACGAATCCCGTGCCCGTCAAGGTCACCACTGTCCCACCGCCATGCGTGCCCGTCGATGGAGAGATCGCGGTCACGGCTGGTGGCGCTGACTGGACGTAGGTGTATCCACCCGCGAGGGTGGCGGTCTGGCCGTCGGCCTTCGCCACGACGACACTCGCCGCCCCCGCAACGCCAGCGGGGGTCACGGCCGTCAGGGTCGACGACGAGGTCACGGAGACGTTCGTCGCCGCAACCCCTCCAACCGTCACGGTCGTGCCACTGCCGAACTCACTGCCGGTCAAGGTGATCGTGGTCGCGCCGGCTGTCGGCCCACCCGTGGGTGCGACCGCCGTCAGAGTCGGTGGGGGGCCGAGATAGGTGAACCCGCCGCTGATCGTGGCGCCTTGACCGTCGGTGTTAGTCACCGTGACCACCACCGCACCTGATGCGTGGGCCGGAGTCACTGCCGTGATCGAAGTCGCGCTCACTACCACGACCGAGGTCGCAAGCGCTCCGCCGAGGTCGACCGTGGCGCCCGCCGTGAAGCCAGTACCTGTCACCGTGATCGCTGTGCCACCGGCGAGCGGTCCGCCCGATGGGGACACAGCCGTCACCGTGGGAGCCGGGGCCGCCTCGACGGTACGCAGGGTGACAGTCCCGACGCCGAGGGCGACGAACAGCACGGCGGCGCGAAGGAGGTGGCCGAGACGCCCATCCATGCCCTCACGCTATCCAGACGGCGCGAGGCACGGCATCGGGCGAACCCTCATGCCCGCCTGGAGAATGCCTGACGGAAGTCCCTCGCTACCGCCCCTTGAACTCGGGCTCGCGCCGCTCCATGAACGACTTCACGCCTTCGGCGGCGTCCTCGGTCTTGAACAGGCTCGAAACGGAGAGCGAGATGAACGTATCCGCCTGTTCGAGGTTGTGGTCGCCAGCCATGTACAGGACGTGCTTCGAGGCGGCCATCCCCAGCGGCGGACCGCTCGCGATCGAGTTCGCCAGGGCCAACGCCTCGTCCATCAGGCGGTCGCGGGGCACCACCTTTAGCACGAGCCCGAGAGCCAACGCCTCCTCGGCATTGACCCGTCGCCCGGTGAGCATCAGCTCGAGTGCGCGCTGGTTGCCTACTGCCTCCTGCAGCAGGGGCCCTGTGCTGTAGTCAGCCACCAGGCCGCGCTTGATCTGTGCCACCTGGAACACAGCATCGTCCGCCGCGATGCGCAGATCAGCAGCAAGGGCCAGTCCGAACCCCGCGCCGACGGCGAAGCCGTTGACCGCAGCGATGATCGGCACGTCACACGCGTGCATCGCGCGGGCGATCGAGCGCTCGGGGTGTGGCCGCGCGTACGCCGCGCGCACCCGAACGTGTGGCTGGTTCGAGGTCGGGAACCCCGTCACATCGCCACCCGCGCAGAAGGCGCGCCCCTCGCCGGTGATGATCGCCGCCCGCGCCCCCGTCTCCCCGCTGTTCAGCCGCCGCACCAACTCGTGTAGCCCACTCGATATCCCGGCGCTCAGAGCGTTCAACTGCTCCGTGCGGTTGAGGCGGGCGATCAGCACGTCCCCGACCTGTTCGAATAGGACCTCGTCGTTCTGCTGGACCACGGAGCACCTCCCGCTGGCTGGGCCCGTTCTCGGTGGATACCCGAGATCGCGCGCATCCTACGCTTCGGCCGCCACCGAGGTTGCGCGTAGATGCCCACGTGCCAGCCCCCGGCCCATCCCCGCGATATCGTGGGGACACGACCTACGCCACGATGGGATGCACGATGGCTTCGATGCGGCAACGCAGACTCGGTCGCACGGGGTTGATGGTCAGCGAGGTGGGCCTCGGCGCCATGGACACACCGAATTCGCCCGAGGCGATCCAGACCATCGAGACTGCGCTTGACCTCGGCATCAATTTCATCGACACCGCCCGCGAGTACGCCGGCAGCGAGTTCCTGCTCGGTCAGGTGATCCGCGCACGCGGCGGCGCCACCTTCCACATCGCCAGTAAGACCTTCAGCCACACCATGAACGGCAGCCAGCGCGACATCGACCGCTCCGCGAGCACCCTCGGCGTCGAACAGATCGACCTCTACCAGTTGCAAGATCGGAAGAGC
>SCVR01000188.1 GCA_004296805.1 Dehalococcoidia bacterium | reverse complement strand
CATCTCGATCCACGTGGGGAGGTTGTACCCGGCATGGGCGTGGCGAGCGATCTCGGTGTAGCCAAGCCGCCTGAAGACTTCCTGGTTCTCAGGGAGCGCGATCCGGACGCCCAGGACGCCCCCCTGACAACCTCGCCGGGCCGCTTCAGCCTCAACCGCGCGGACCAGCGCAGCGGCAACCCCTCGTCCGCGATGGGCTGGGAGGACCGACAGCCGGCCGAAGTAGAGGTCGGGCCCTTCGGGACGAAAGAGCACACACCCGATGGGGTGGCCATCGAATACCGCGAGGGCGCCGCCGTAGGCACTCTCCAGTTCGTGCCTAATGGAGTCGGGCGTCTCGTCGAGCGCACCGGACGGAGGGTCCAGACCGCCTCGATACTGCTCAAACGCGGCAACAATCGTCGCAGCGAGGACGGGTGCGTCAGCCATCGTTGCGGGCCGGATCGAAAGACCGGAGCCAGATGGGGGCATCGCCGAACCTCACTGTCATACTTCGCACTATCTCTGTTCTTGTAAAGAGAACCGTTGATAAGTGGCACTTATAACACTGTTATGCGGGGACTTATCCCCACTCAGCGAATAAGTGGATAACTGACAACCATCGAACGCCGACCGTGCAACGAACGCACGGAAGGCTACCACGATGCAGACCGCCGTTGTCACCGGCCGCCGCAACCGCCACGAACTCGGCCAGGACTCCTACTCCTCCGCCACCCCGACCACCCCGCGCGTCTACCTCCCGCGCGAGGGCTACCTCGGGCGGCTCATGTTTCACCTGGACATCACCGTGTCCACCACCTCGGGCGCAGTGACCATCGTCTCCTCGACGCTGGGCGCCATCCCGCTCATCGACAACATCTCGTTCAAGGTGGGCGGCAAGCACCCGCTGCTCGATGTCTCGGGCCGCCAGCTCGACTACTGGATGCACATCAACCGCGCGGGCATGGAACGCTTCGCGCTCTCCAGCACCACCAGCGCGGACCCGTGGGACGCGCGCCTCTCCTACGACCTCTGGCAGTCGCCCACGAACCTCCTGGGCGTGCTGCTGCTGAACGCGCAGTCCACGGCGATGCTGGAGTTCCGCATGGCGGCGATCTCCGCCATCGCGTCCGGTACCGGCGTCTCCCTCACGGGCGTCGTGCGCGTCTCCGGCGAGCGGCTCGACTTCAACCCGCAGGCTCCGTTGCCCGCCGAGTTCACGAACTACGTGCACCGGCTGACGGCGTTCCGCAAGTCGATCACGAACACCGGCCCGACCGATGTCTCGCTGGAGGGCTACAAGGGCGAGTTCCTGGAGCGCGCCCTCCTGGTCCCCAACAACAACTCCGCGGTGACGGACTCGATGTTCGACCGCGTGGATCTGAAGAACAGCAAGTCGGACGTGGCCGAGTCGTGGCTCGCCGAGGACTTCCGCGCCGAACAGCGCGAGAAGTACGGGAGCGACGACATCCCCGAGACCGGCGTGCTGGTGCTTGACCGCCGCGAGGCGGCCCAGCGCGACGTGATCCCGCTGGGCGACGCTTCCGCGCCGGACCCGCACCTCACGTTCAACGTGCCGTCCTCCGGCGTCACCCTCACCAGCGCCTACGTCGATGTCATCGCCGAGACGCTGATGCCGGTGGCCGCCTAACCGGAACCCCATGTGAAGGCCGAGCCGGTGGCGGGCGCGTCCCGTCCGCCACCGGCCACTCGGCGACAGATCGGAGCACGCGATGGCCTTCCCCGCAGGACCCTACGCATCGGGCATGGTCCCCGCCCTGCCCACGTTCCCCGCCGTGGCGGCCGGCCCGGTGGGCTTCGGCAACGTCGCCTCGCGCGGCGTGCAGGCCGTCCGGGCCGCACAGATCGCGCCCACGGTCCGCGCCACGCTCTCCCGCGAGGAAGCGTCGTTCAACGCATCCGCGAAGTGGAGCGGCATCGTCGCCGTCGCCGCCGTCCTCGCGGGCGTGTGGGCGCTCGACCGCTACGTGCTCGACGTGCCCTTCGTCAAAGCGACGGCGGCCTAACCGTGGGACTCCTCAGCGAGTTCTTCGAGTTCGGCGGCAAGGCCGGTGTGAAGGCTGGGAAGGGACTCCTGGAGGAGTCGCCCAGCATCTTCAAGCGCGCCGCGGGGGCCATCGCGGGCGCGGGCCTGCTGGCGGGCACCTACGAGGTCGGGGCCACCGTCTACGAGGCCTCCACCGGGCGCGACGTGCCAGGCGGCCTCGACGTGCTGCAGAAAAGCGCGGGGGGGCTGGGAGACGCCGCGGGGGGCGCTTACGGGACCTTCACCGCCCGCGCCGCCACGGCCGCCGCTAAGGGCGCAAGCGAGGGCATCGCTACCGGCCTCGGGCTTCCCCAGGGGAGCGGAACGCTCCTGCTCGTCGGCCTGGGCGCGGTGCTCGTGCTGCAACTGGTCAAGGACTAACGCGGAGAAGGGCCGGGAAGGTGAAAGACGCAATGCTCGACGCTGGCACCACCGCACTCATCCTCGGCGCGACCCTCGCGTTCCTCGTGACGATCGCAGCCGCCATCCCCGAGTCGCGGCACGCGCTGGCGGAGCGCCTGCCGGAGTTCATCGCGGGCGCGTTCACCGCGTTCATGCTGTCGCTCTCGCCGAAGGGCGGCAAGGACAAGGGCGACGCGCCGCCATCCCCGCCCGTCACCAACTACCCGCCCGACGAGACCACGCGAGGCCAGCGATGACCAAATCGAACGACACGCTCGTGACGTTGATGGTGCTCGGCGCGGGCGTCGGCGCGTGGCTCTGGTACGACTCCAGCCGCGTGAAGACGGGAGCCGGAGGGGAGACCTCTGCCGTCACGAACAAGGTGGCGAGCACGGTCCGCGCGCTCCTGCCATCGACCACCGCCAACGGCAAGGTCGCGTCCACCGCGTCCACCGCCGTGAAGGCCGTCAACCCCGGCGTCGTGGGCGCGCCCGCGTCCGTCCTCACCTTCGACGGCGTGCGGCTCCCCGCCAGCACGCTTGCCGTGGTGAACGAGGTGGAGGGGCGCGCGCACTGGCTGGAGGACCCCGGCGGGTACCTCGCGCCCGAACTCCCCACCACGTTCGCCGAGGCAGTCGAGCGCGCCATCGAGACCGGCAGCACGAACGGCACCTACGTCCCCGGCATGACGCAGGACGAAATGCTCGCCGTCTTCCGCGCGAGCCTCGGCATCGACCAGTAATCAGCGAGAACCGCCGCGGCCAGTCCCGGCGTGAAGGAGGCATTGATGGCACCGAAGACTGACAGCAAGCGCGAGGGCGTCGTCTACCGCGACGACAACGGCAAGGTGCTCGGCGTGGCACCACACAACCTCAACAGCGACGACGGCCTCGCCTACCTCGGCTACGTCGCCGACCCGGAGGCCGATGGCGGCGTGCGCCGCATCGAGGCCACCACGACGGCGAAGGCCGCGGCGGCCACCCGCGCCACCAAGCCCGCCGCGAAGCGGGGGCGGTAGCCGTGGCACGCCGCAAGCGCGGCGCGCGGACCGGCGTCAAGCGCATCGAGCGCGACCTGAAGGCCGTGGTGAGGGGCGTCACGCGCCCGCTCGCGCGGCTCCTGAAGTAGGGGGCACCCGATGGCCGCCGCGATTTCCGAGTCCGCGACGACGGCAAACACCGCCAAGCCGAACGACGGCCTCTCCACGGTGGCCGCGATGGCGCTCCAGGGGGCCGGGCAGACGGCGAGCGGCGTCCTGGGCGGCGTCGCCCAGGTAGCGAACTCCAGCGCCGTGGTGCCGCTGCTGCTCGTCGGCGGGGGCGTGGCGCTGGCGGTGTGGCTCACCGGACGCCGCAAGGGGCGCTAGCGGGCGCACAGCGCGCCTGGAAGGACACGAACGATGGCAGCGAAGAAGAAGTCCGCGAAGAAGGCGAAGACCCCGCCGCGCTCGAAGAAGACTGGCCGCTTCCTGAAGCGGTAGGGGTTCCTCCCGGCCCGCGCGAGGGAGTCCCTCCCCTCGCGCGACGCCGAGGGCTTCGGAGTGCGTGGTGCCACCTCACCGTCCGCGCTCCGCAGTCCCCGGCGTCGCAAGGGCAGCACCGCCCTCGCCCGTCTCACGGCGGCGAGGGCCAGGCACGCCACGCGGCGCGGGGAACCAACGCGGCGGGGGTATCGACGCGGAGGAAGCCGAATGACTGACCAACAGCCGCCGGGACTGACCGGCGGGGAGGCCTTGCGAGGGGACCCGGAGCCCTTCGTGATGCTCCCCGTGTCGCTCCTGGAAGACGACCGCCTCTCGGAGCGGGCGGTGCTGCTCTACGCCGTGCTCCGGCGCTGGAAGGACGGGCCGCTCGGCATCGTCCCCTCGCGCGACTTGCTCCGGCGACGGCTCCGGTGCTCGGTGGACAGCATCGACCGGGCCGCCCGCGAACTGGCCTCGACGGGCTACCTCACCGTGCATCGACGCTTCCGCCTGGCGGATGGCCGCGTGGTGCGCGAGGACGACATCGACTCGGTGGCGGGGCTGCGCCAGGCGAGCAACGAGTACCACCTTCACCCGATGCCCTCGCGCTTGCCCTCACCCGAGGCCTCGCCCGTGCCCTCGCCGGAATCCGGCGCGAGGGCGGAAGCGCCAGCCGTCGCCGTGTCCTCGCCCGACGAGGGGGAGGGCCGCAGCGGTGCGGCTCCTAGGGGCCGCAGCCTTGCGGCTGGGGGGGCCGCAGCCTTGCGGCCCGATCCAGATCGATCCGGATCTGCTTGCTTGCTTGCTGAAGACGCGGGCGCGCGCGAGCCGGGGACTCCGACCCCGGAGCCGTCCCGGCCAGCGATGACTGAGCCGGAGTGGACGGCGCTCGGAGCGATCCGCTCGGCGGCGGGCGTGTTTGGCGTCGCGCTCGCGCCGGGCGACCCGTGGGGCACCTGGTGGGCGCGTCGAGGCGTCACCGGGGCCGACGTTGACCTCGCCCGCGCCGAGGCCGAGGGCACCGCCGAGGGCCGCCGCTGGCGGCACTTCGTCGCCGTCTTGGAGCGCGTCTCCCGAGACCGCGAGGCGGGCCGGGACCCGTGGCCGCAGTCGGAACCGCGCACCATCGCGCAGCCCGCGCCACGGGCCGCGTGGCGGCCCTCGCGTGGCTTCGACCCGCAGGCCGCACAACGTGCCATGCGCCCGACGGGGGGTGTCGCGTGAAGCCCTCGGAACTTGGCTCCTCGCCGTTGTTCTTCTTCCCGAAGGGGCAGCGCCTCGACGAGCGATTGGACGCGCGTGCGAGGACCGCTCTCCGGTACGGCGCGCGCTGCGGCCATCCGAAGGCTCAGCGTGTGTCGGTTCTGACCTACGCCAATTTCACCAACGGAACGCACAGCGGCGCGGCCAACGTCCGCGTCGAGGCGTGTTCCCTCTGCTGGAGGGTCATCGGCGACGTGGGGCTCATCGAACACATGTGGCCGACGGGCGGGCCGCAGGAACGGGCGACCAAGCCGGTTGACATCCCGCTCATCGCCGACGTGACGGGGGGTGCGGCGTGACGACCGCTCACGCGGGCCTGCCGCCGCACGACACCGCCGCCGAGGAAGCGATCATCGCGGCGGTGCTGCTCGACGACGACGCCTTCCCCGCCGTCGAGCCGATCGTCACGACGGCGGACTTCTTCCGCGAGGAGAACGCCTGGACCTTCGATGCATGCGCCGCGCTCTGGCACCGCGCCGAGCCGGTGACGATCCCGACCGTCGCGCACGAACTCGACCGGCGCGGCCAGCTCGACGGCATCGGTGGCGAACGCTACCTCGCGGAGGTCGCGGGCAAGTACTTCACCGCCGTCGGCGTCGAGGCGCACGCGCGCATCGTCGCCCGTGACGCGGCCTACCGGCGCATCATCCAGGCGGCCGGCCAGATCGCGCAGGCCGCCTACGAGGGCGGGCCGGACGTGTCCCGCGTGGCGCAGAAGGCGCGGGCGCTCGTTGACCTCGCAGAGGCGGGCGACGGGGCCGCCGTCCTCACGCCAATCGAGCGCGTGCGCGCCCTCGACAACGGCGACGCGGACCTCGGCGTGACGACGGGCTACCTCGCCCTGGATCGCGTCATCGGTGGCTACGTGCCGGGGCAGATCACCGTTGTCGGCGGGCGCACGGACGCCAGCAAGACGGCGTTCTGCATCGGCTCCGCGGTGAACATCGCGGCGCGCGCCGGGGTGCCCGTCGCCTACGTGCCGCTCGAAGACTCGGCCCGCACCATCGCGCGCCGCATGGTGGATCACGTCGCCGGGGTGTCGCACTCCGGCATCCGCCGCCGGGCACTCACCAAAGCGGACCGCCTGGATGCCCTCGACTGCTGGGCGAGCGCGGATGCCCTGGTGCGCCGCCTTCCGATCTGGATGCCGGAGGACGGGCAAGAACCGTTCAGCATGGAGGCCGTCGAGCGGACGCTGGCGCGGGCCGCGTCGGAGTCCTCGCGCGTCGTCTTCATCGACCACATCGATGCGCTCGACCTGTCCTCGTCACGCGAGGGCCGGGGCCAGTCGGATGCCGCCGTGGTGGCCGCCTGGATGCGGTGCTTCAAGCGCCTCGCGCTGCGCCACGGGCTGCACATCGTCATCGCCTCGCAAGTGTCGCGCGCGGGTGCGGCCCACGACGAGGAAGACCTGGTGCCGCCGATGGCGACGCTGAAGGAGTCGGGCGCGAAGGAACAACTGGCGCAGAACGTCGTGATGCTCGGCCTGGAGCCTCAACCATCGTTCGCGCCGAACCTGCCGCACCGCGCGCTTTACGCCTACGTCGAGAAGGTGAAGGGCTTCGAGGGCGAGACCCGCTGGGTGGTGGACGATCCAACCGCACCGCCGGAAGGCCAGCGGCCGGCGCTGTACCTCGCCCGTCACGCCGGGGCCGTCTACGAGCACGGCGTCCCGCTGCTCGACTCGCGGCCTCGTCAGTCGGCACTTGCGGGGGTGCAGTGATGCGCCTCGCGCCGTTGACCGTCGCTCAGGTCCGCGTGGCTGCGAGGCCGCGCGAGGACCGTCCCGCGTTCGGCACGTACTGCACGCCGCCGATGGCGATGCCGCGGGCGTGCCCGCACTGCGGCGACGCCTGCTTCCTCACCGTCGAGGACGGCCAGCCCGCGTGTTGGGGGTGCGGCTGGCGCCCACGTCGCAAGCCCTCGGCCACCGAGCGCGGCGAGTGCGAGCCGCGCCCGGACCGGGATCGTCGCCGCGGCCCATCCATCGGGGGTATCCGGCTCTAGCCGGTGAAGGGACTCACCCGTGTTACTGACCGCTGACGCGTTGGACGCCTTGAAGTCCGCGCAAGAACACATCGAGATTGCCGCCGAGGTTCTCCGTCGCGCCCGTGCTGGCGCGGGGGAGAGCCTCGCGTGGGTCATTGACCACCACCTCGAAGACGCGGAGCGCCGCGCCCACAACCTCCGTGCCCTGGTGGACGGCATCGGCGACCTCGGACGCCTCGATGCCGTCGCGCAGGCGCTCGACGCGGGCGCGTTCCGCGAGGGCGAGGACGCCGAGGGCGCGCCGCGGATCGAGGTGCACTCGTGATGGGCGTTGACACCTGTGGCGGTATGACCCGCGACGGTCGGTTCTGCAACGAGTTCCGCGGGCTGAAGGCTGACCGCTACGGCCTCCGCTACTGCTGGCGTCACTTGCGGAA
>SCVR01000187.1 GCA_004296805.1 Dehalococcoidia bacterium | reverse complement strand
CGCTTGAAGTCAGACCGTCTGACTTCAAGCGCGGTTCCACGGTCGAGGTGGACGGCCACCTCTACCGGATGGAGGAAGTGCAGCACGTCAAGACGAAGAAGTCCGCCGTCTACCGCGTGAAGCTGCGCGACCTCCGTGCGGGTCACATCACCGAGCGGACGTTCAACGCCGGCGACAAGCTGCCGGTCGCACGGGTCGAGCGGCGGACGATGCAGTACCTCTACGGCGATGGCGAGATGTACACCTTCATGAACTCGGAGACGTTCGATCAGGTCCTCGTGCGCAGAGAGACCATTGCGGACGCCCTCCCGTACCTCAGGGAGAACGACGACGTCCAGATGATCATCTACGGCGACGAGGCGTTGGGCATCGAACTCCCGGCGGCCGTGGAACTCCTCATCACGCAGTCAGACCCGGGTGTGAAGGGCGACACAGCGCAGGGCGCGACGAAGCCCGCCACGCTGGAGACGGGCCTCGTCGTGAACGTGCCACTGTTTGTGGGTCCCGGTGACAAGATCAAGGTGAACACCGCCGACGGCCGCTACATCGAGCGCGTGAAGGCGTAGCGGGATACCGAGGAGCCCTCGATGGCTCTCCCGGAACCACGGCCGGTCTGGCAGGTCGCGCGTTACCTGAGAGAGCTCATCGAACGTGACCCGGCGATGGGTGACCTCTGGATCGGTGGTGAGGTCTCGAACCTCACCACCGCTTCGTCTGGTCACGTCTACTTCACCCTGAAGGATCAGGCCGGTGCACTGCGCTGCGCGTTCTTCCGCAACAACGTGCTGCGGGCCCGACTCACCACACCGATGCGTAACGGGGACGCGGTCATCGTCCACGGCAAGATCGAGTTCTACCCGCAGACGGGCGCGCTCCAGTGCATCGTCGACTTCGCCCAACCGGCAGGTGTCGGCGCACTGCAGGCGGAGTTCGAGCGTCGACGGGCGAAGTTCGAGGAAGACGGTCTGTTCGATGCGAGCCGCAAGCGTCATCTCCCGCGGTTCCCCCGCACGATTGGCGTCGTGACCAGTCCGACAGGCGCCGCCTACCACGACATCACCACGATCCTCGCGCGGCGCTGGCCCCTCGCGACCATCCTGTTCCGCGCAACGCCGGTACAGGGTGACGAAGCGCCGGTCGAGATTGCCGAGGCCGTCCGAGCCATGGGCATTCACCGCAAGCCGGAGGCGCGGCCGGACGTCGTGATCGTGGGTCGAGGGGGTGGCTCGGCCGAGGACCTCTGGGCCTTCAACGAAGAGCCGGTGATCCGGGCAATCTACGGCTGCCCGGTTCCAGTGATCTCGGCGGTCGGCCACGAAACTGATGTGACGCTCGCTGACCTGGTTGCTGACGTACGCGCGGCCACGCCGTCAGCGGCCGCCGAACTTGCGGCGCCCGACCGGCTCGAAGTGGGGCGCGCGGTCCGTGCGCTGGAGGCGACGGCGCACGCTCGTGCCCGGCAACGCACGGGCCTCGCCCGGGACGCCGCGTACCGCCTCGCGAACCGGATGGAGCGACTGCTGCCGGACACCCACGGTTGGCGACGTCGGGTGAGCTCGCAGACGGACGGGATGGCGCACCTCGCTCACCGCTCTGCACGCGAGGCACGAGAGAATACCGCTGGCCTCGCCGCACGCATTCGCGCCCTCTCACCGCACGCCACACTGGCGCGGGGATACGCCCTGGTCTCCACGGCGGACGGGTCCCCCGCGTCGCGGGCGGCATCGGTCGCTGACGGTGAACGGATCGAGGTGCGGTGGGCGGACGGTTCGAAGAGTGCCATCGTGCAGGGCGACTCCGGCAGCGACGCGGTAGGCTCAGACGCATGACGACCACCGAACCCGAGCGCCCCGACGCACTGCAGGCCGCCTTCGCCTTCGACGATGACGACGGCTTCGAAGCGATCTACAGCCGTCTGGACGGCGTGGCGAAACGCCTCGAGGAGGGCGGACTCACCCTCGACCAGACGCTCGCACTGTACGAGCAGGGGATCGCCCTCTCGCGCCGCGCCCAGGCACTCCTCGATGCCGCTGAGCAGCGCATCGAGGTCCTCCGTCAGGGTGAGTAGGCGCACGTGACCCTTCGCGTGGGCTGGTACACGACAGGCCGCGGGGCCGGCTCGCGGGGGATGTTCGAGGCGGTCCGCGACGCGATCGGCGCCGGCACCCTCGATGCCACCTTCGCCTTCGTGTTCTGCAACCGGGAACCGGGCGAGGACGCGACCACGGACGCCTTCTTCGAGGTTGTGCGCGCATCGGGCATCCCGCTCGTCACGCTCTCCTCGGTGCGCTTCCGTAAGGAGCATGGCGGCAGCAGGTCGAAGCCGGGGGAGCCGCTTCCTGAGTGGCGTGAGGCGTTCGATGCCGAGGTGGCCCGCCTCGTGGATCCCCATGACGCCGAGATCGGCGTCCTCGCGGGTTACATGCTCATCTTCACTGCGTCCTTCGTCCGCACCCATCGTCTGCTCA
>SCVR01000186.1 GCA_004296805.1 Dehalococcoidia bacterium | reverse complement strand
TACTCGTAGCAGCATCCGAGGTTGCACCGGGACCTCGTGTCAGCCGCTGGCGACGCGGCGCTAGATGCCGTGGCGGAAGCGGACGCTGCGCTTCGTACGCGTGGGTGAGGCGTCCGATCTCGACACTACGCTGATCGTCCCGTCGGTTTCCAGCACGGCCATGCGCACGTCGGCCGGATCCCCCACGCCATGCTCGCGGAGTGCCATCAAGACCTCCTCGCGGTCGACGCGCTCACTGCGCAGGTTGGCCTCGATGAAGGTGCCATCGTGGATCAGCAGGACGGCGTGGCCCTCGATGGCTGACCGGAGCCACGGTATTCGGGCGCGCAACCCAGCCACCCCGTAGTTGATGAGGATGAGCACGCCAGCGGCAACGAGGCCACCCGGCACTGACGTGTCGGGTCCCACCATCGCGTTCTGTACCGCATTCGCGATCAGCAAGATGACCACGAGGTCGAACGGCGTCATCTGGCCGATCTCGCGTTTACCGGCGAGGCGGAGTCCCAGGAGCAGTCCTGCGTAAATGATCGCAGTGCGGACGGCGATCTCCCAGACCTGGATATCCGGTGAGAACACAGCGGCCTCCGCAATCACCTCGTCCGCGCGATGGGCCACTCGGCCAGTACTGGCCAGGCGCTACAGAGGTTACCCGCGGGTGACGCGTCGTGACGTGATCAGGCGGCTCACCTTCGCGGTGGGCCCGAGCAGGTGGTAGCTCACCGGGCCGGCCACGTGCGTCAGGTCGATGTACGTCACCTCGCCGCGGATCATCCGGCAGGCGCCGTCCCAGAACGGCCCGAGGTGCTGGAGCATCCAGACGAACGGCGCGGGGTTCACGTTGAAGATCTCCATCAACGCCCGTGACGCCTCGAACTCAGGGAGGTACTCGCGCTCCAGCGTGGCCTGGTAGCCCGCCAGCGTGGCCACGCGGCCATCGAGGTAGTCCCGCACGGATGGAGCGACGGCGGTGCCGGACAGCAGCGCGGCCGTGATGCCCTCGCCCGACAACGGGTCGACGAGGCCTGCTGCGTCACCTACGACCGCTGAGCCCGCCGCCGCCATCACCATGCCACGACGCTGCATCGGTAGGTGGTGACCACGCAGGCCCGTGACCGCATCAAAGTCGAGGCCATAGGTACGGCACAGGCGCTGGAGGGCGGCGCGGAGGATCGGGCCGGCCGCAGCCTTCCAGCCACCGACGCCGACGTTGATGTGGTCACCCTTCGGGAAGACCCACCCGTAGCCACCGGGCACGTGTCCGAAGTTCAGCGTGACCTTGCCTCGGAATTCCGAGGGCACCCCACCGGGGAAGACGATGTTCCCCTCCAGCGCGACCGCGCTCTCGCCCGCGGCCTCATAGCCGAGGCGGTTGCCGACGACGCCGTTCGCGCCGTCTGCGCCGATTACGACGCGCGCGTGGTGCGAGCCGTCCTTCGTGCGCACCTCGAACGTGCTGTCCGCGAACTGCTTCACGTCCGTCACGGTCTGGCCGTCGCGGAACTCCGCGCCCATCTCCTGTGCCTTCTCGACCAGGAACGCATCGAGGCGGCGGCGCTGTGTCATGAACGTCAGCGGCGCCTTCGCGTTACGGGTCACCTCGCGGCGCTCGCGGAGGCGCATCCGCGCCTGAGTCACCACGTCTTCGACGACCGGGTCGATCGAGAACGGAAGGATGTTGGCGCCTCGGACAGTGACGCCGCCGCCGCACGGCTTGTCACGCGGGAACTTCGCGCGGTCGAGCAGCAGCACCGAGGCCCCGCCGGCTGCGATGCCGCGTGCGGCCGTGCTGCCTCCGGGCCCCGCCCCCACGACGATGACGTCGACGTCCGTCACGCGGCACGCGCCAGTGCGACGCCGAGGGCCGCCAGCAGCGCGACCTGCACCCCGACACCCGCGAGCAGCACCGTGTACGACGCGACGCGATCCCAGAGCGCGAAGGCGAGGGCCAGCACGACATCGATCCCCAAGGCCGCCGCCGCTGCCCGCGGGATATCGATCAGTCGCGTGCGCGCAGCGGCGTCAGCCAGTGGTTGTGGGTCGCCGGGTGGGAACGCGAACGGCAGGAGTTCCGGCAACGATCCGTACCGCAGGCCGAGAGCGATCGCGTTCACCACGCAGAGCGCGGCGCAGGCGCCGAGGAGTCCGAGGGCGCGGCCGTCACGCCAGAAGCCCTGCAACGTCGGCAGGGTCCGTTCGACGTGGTGGACGACCTCGGCGGTCGGGCCGAGGTCCTGCCGCACCTGGATCTCGCGGGCGAAGGCGGCCGGGTCTGGGACGGAGATGGCGTAGTTGCGCTCGCTGGTCATCACGTAGAGGACCTGCTCGGGCGCCTGGTGCGTGGAGTAGAAGAGCACCGAGCCGATGCGACGGATCTCCGCGCTGCCGATGTGGTAGCCGAACCACGAGATACCACGGACCCTTGGCACCTCAAGCGAGGTGCCCGGCACCAGGCGTTCGATCGCCTGCAGCGGGACGACCTGGCGGATACCGGCCCACGCGATGACCAGGCCGTTGCGGTCGACCGTGTAGCGGAGTGATGCGAGCGCCATCGTCCAGTATGCGAACAGCGCGGCCAGCGTCGCTGCCCCGCCGGCGCCGATCCACGCGCCGACGGTCGCGACGTCGGTGTTCCGTCCCTGGGCGAAGACCGCGAGGAGCGCAGCGACGGCGAGTGCCCAAGCGACGAGCACTCCGCCCATCATCAGGCCCAACGTCCGGGGTGGCTGGTAGTGCAACAGACCTCCCGCGGCCGACCGGGAAGCGCAGGCGCCGCGCCTTCGAGTCTACCCGCCCGGCTGGCTACGGGCGGCGGCCTCGATGGTGCTCGGGTCTTAGGCGCGGACGCCGGCCTTCGCGTACACGGGCGTGAGCCACGACGTGTAGGCGGGCTGGCGGCCGGTGATGCTGGCGAAGTACAGCGACTGCAACCGCTTGGAGATCGGTCCCGGGCGGCCATCGCCCACCGGGACGCGGTCCACCTCCACCACGGGGGTGAGGTGCGCCGCCGTGCCGGTCATGAAGATCTCGTCCGCGATGTAGAGCTCAGAGCGGTCGATCGAGCGTCGCTGGACCGTGAGCCCGAGTTCCTTCGACGCAATCTCGAGCGCCGTCTCCAGCGTGATGCCCTCAAGGATGTTGTCGGAAGGCGACGGCGTGATCATCTGGCCGTTGCGGATCATGACGATGTTCTCGCCTGAACCCTCGGACACGTGGCCGTCCTGGTTCAGCATGATCGCCTCGTCGAAGCCGTTCAGTTGGGCCTCGCTCTTGGCCATCGCGTTGTTCACGTAGAGGCCGTTCACCTTCGCCCGAGCCGGGATCGAGGTGTCGTCCACCCGCCGCCAGGACGAAGTCGCGCAGCGCGCGCCCTGGTCCGGGTCGAGGTAGGCGCCGAACGGCGTGACGTAGACGAGGAAGTCCCACTCGAGGTTGTGCATGCGCACGCCCACGATCTCGGAGGACATGTAGATCATCGGGCGGACGTAGACGTCCTCCTTGAAGCCGGACTTCTGCACCACCTGGTGGATGATGTCGACGGCTTCGTCGTCGGTGAAGCGCAGGCCCATGCGCATGATCTTGGCGCTCTGGCGGATGCGCTGAACGTGTTCCCTGACCTTGAACAGGTACAGCTCGTCCTGCTCCGCGTTCCAGTTGCCGCGGACGCCCTCGAAGACCGCCGTCCCGTAGTTGAAGGCGTGGGTCATGATGTTGATGTTCGCCTGCTCCAGCGGGACGAACTGACCCTTGAAGAACGCCATGGGTGTGGCCATCGAGCGGCTCCTTCGATCGCCGGCCCGCGACGGGGCTGCGGCGTGCCGGAGGCCAGAACCGTGTCCGGCCTCGCGAGTGACCGAGGATACGGAGCGACCCTCGGCGCGGCAAGGCGAGGGCGGTTGGCCCTCGTCCAGCGGGCCGAATACCCCTGCGCCGCTAGTTCGGGGAGCCTTTCAGCCCCTGCAACGAGCGTAGCCAGTAGATCTCGTTCCGGTGGCCATAGATGTGCGTCATCACGTGGTTCCCCACGATGGCCGAGATCGGCTCCTGACCGCTTGGGGCGGCGCGCCACGGCTTCAGCACCTCGAGGTCGGCCGGGGACAGCCCCGCCAGATAGCCGTCGATGTCGGCGAGGACAGCCTGCCCGTACTCCAGGAACGCCGGGAGGTCGTCGATATGGATGGAGTGCGCCTGCTCGGGGGAATGCCCGGTCCCCTGGCCGGCCTCTGGCATCCCGAAGCGCGCCGCCCAGCCGCCCGTCGCCCAGCGTTCGTCCACCCCGCGCACGACCCGACTGAGGACGAGGTCCTCCGTACGGAAGGCGTGCCAGAGGATCCAGGCGATCGAGTGATGCTCGGCGTCCGGCGTGAAGTTGAGTTGCTCCACCGTGAGGTCCTTGGTCGCCGTCTCCAGCGACGCATGCAGACGCTTGAACGAATCGCGCAGGAAATCGGTGGTGTCCATGTGGCCCTCCTCGGCGCGCGCCACTCTACTCGGGTCGCGCCCACCCGATCCGAAGCCCGTGCGCCGCTCCCCCGGTATCCTGCCCCTGAAGCAGCGAGGCCCGGATGACCATCCCCAGTGGGGCGCAATATCGAGTCGGCAGCGTCGACTTCACCGTGGTGAGCGACGGTGACTACTTCTACGACGCCGGCGCGGTGTTTGGTGTGGTGCCTCGGATCATGTGGGAGCGCGTCAGCGGCCCCCTCGACCACCAGCACCGCCTCACGCTCGGCCTCAACTGCCTGCTCCTTCGCTCGCGCGGCAAGACGATTCTGATCGAGACCGGCGTCGGCGGGAAGCCGGGCGACCGCGACGTCTCATCCCCGGCCTCCGAGGGCACCCTGATCACCTCGCTCGCGGCGATCGGTGTCCAGCCCGCCGACATCGACGTCGTCGTGAACACGCACCTGCACGCCGACCACTGCGGCTGGAACACGTCGGTGGACGCGGCGGGCGCGCTCTCCCCCACGTTCCCCAACGCCACCTACGTGATGAGCTCCGCCGAGTGGCGAGATGCCACTCACCCCAACGAGCGCACGAGGGCTACGTACCTCTCGAGGAACCTCGACCCGATCGCGGACCGCCTCGATCTGATCGACGGCGAGCGCGCGATCACCGACGAGGTCATCTTCGTCCCCGCGCCCGGACACACCGAGGGCCACAGCACCGTCGTCATCCGCAGCGGGCAGGAGTGGGGCGTCTACCTCGGCGACATGGCGCAGCACCGCGTCCAGCTGGAGCGCACGCCCTGGGTCTCCGGCCTCGACATCCTGCCGCTGGTCTCGCTGGAGACGAAGAAACGCCTCATGGACGAGTGCATCGAGGCCGGCGCGCTCATCGCCTTCTGCCACGGCGCCTACCCCGGCGTCGGCCGCATGACGCGCACCCCCGAGGGCTACCGCAAGTGGGTCGACGTGGAGCCGCTCGCCCCGCACACCCACGCCTCATGACGAGCTTCATCAACCCGGACGACCTGCTCCCGGTCATCTCGAAGGCCGACCTCGTGCAGCCGCATGTGCACGCCGACGAGTCCGAGATCGCGGAAGACGGGCACATCCACACCTCCGGCCTCCCGGGCGAACGTACGAACGTCCTTGGGCTGGCCCACCTGCACATGAAGGCCGGGTGGCACCCCGCACCCGTCCACGGTTGGACGCTCCCGCTCTGGTACGGCGGCACGTACGACGAGCAGCAATCCGCCCGCGAGTCTGCCGTCATCTGGGACCGCTCCCACATCGGCCGCTATTACGTGACTGGCGACGGGGCAGCCGAGGTCCTCGCGCGCGTCTTCGCGACTGACACGCGGCGCATCCCTGTCGGGGCGATTGCGCGCCTCGTTGCATGTCGCGAGGACGGCACCGTGCTGGACATCGCCACCGCGTGTCACCTCGATGCTGGCCGGTGGTTCATCGTGAGCGGCCCGCGGACGCAGGTACGGCTGCGCGAGGCGATCGCCGCCGCAGTCCGGCCGGGCGAGGACGTGCAGGTGCGCGACCGGATGGCGGAGTCGGTGCTGCTCACCGTCGCTGGCCCGAAGGCCGCGAGCCTCCTCGAACAGGTTGTCGGCAACATCCCGAACGCCGTGCCGCTGGGCGAAGCACACGAGGTGCTCCTCGGTGGCTGGCGCGCGCTCGTCGCGCACACCGGCGATGTCGGCGAAGAGACCTACACGTTCCTCGTCGCACCCGAGGTCGGCGAGCACATCTGGGAGCAGGCCGTCTCCGTCGGCATCGCCCCGGCCGGCCTCGCCGCGTGGGACACAATGCGCATCGAAGCCGGCGTCATCGAAGCCCCCGGCGAGACCCCGAACCCCGCGACCCCGTACCACGCCGGCCTCGGAGACCTCGTCGACCTCGATGACGCCGAGGGCCCGCGCGACTTCCCCGGCGCCGCAGCGCTGCGCGCCGTCCGCGCCACCGGCGTCGAGCGCGTGCTGTCCGGCCTCCGCATGGATGGCCCTCGCCTCGCCAAGCGTGGTTCGAGGGTGAGCGCCGCTGCGGGTGACCTCGGCGCGTGCGTTGCGGGCGCGTTCTCGCCGGCTCTCGGCACGGGCATCGCCCTCGCTTACCTGTCGCCCGACCTGCTCCGCGTGATCGTCGACACCGACGGCGTCCCGCAACCCGCCGATGTCGTGGCCCTGCCGTTCATCCACGGACCTCGGGCGGCGACGAACCAGTAGCGCCTACTTCGAGAGCATCACCTCAGACGCCAGCGCGTGCAGGTTCCCCTCGCCATCCTCGAAGAACGTCATCCACAACTCCATCGAGGCGTCCTTGTGGACGATGTGCGGGCCCTCGGGCTCCATCTTCACGCCGTGCGAAACGAGGTGGGCATGGCCCGCCTGGATGTCAGCCACGCGGAAGTACAGCGGCGACCCCGGGTGGTCGAAGCGCTCGTTCTCCGGGATATCGAGCATGAGACGCACGCCACCGAGGTCGAAGAAGGCGAGGTTGCCCGCCTGGAACAGGAAGGGCAGGCCGAGCACGTCGCGGTAGAAGGCGACCGCGCGGTTGATGTCCTTCACGTTCATCGCGATCTGCAGGAGTCCCTGCGAGTCGACACCGGCCATCGATCGCTCCCTTCCGGGACTGCGCTAACGCGCGCGCATCCCACCATCCACGGTGTACACGCCCCCCGTGATGAAGGAGGCGTCCTTCGAGCAGAGGAAGGTCACGAGGGCGGCGACCTCCTCCGGGTTGCCGACGCGGGCCATCGGGTAGCCCTCGCCCATGCGCTTCATCGCGGCCTGCGGGTCGTCCGGGTTCGCGCCACGCGCGAGTTCCTCGCCCATCGCAGTCTCGATGACGGCGGGGCAGACAGCGTTCACGCGTACGTTGCGGGCGCCGAGGGCGAGCGCGGCTGACTTCGTCATGCCGATCACCGCGTGCTTGCTCGCGCCGTAGGCGAACAGCGTGGGGGTGCCGCCGAGGCCCGCCACCGACGCTGTGTTTACGATCGATCCACCACCGCGACGCAGCATCGCCTTCGCGACCTCGCGCATGCCGAGCCAGACGCCCTTCACGTTGACGTTCATCACCTGGTCGAAGACCTCTTCGGGGTAGTCGAACATCGAGGTCACGGGCCCGAGGATGCCGGCGTTGTTGAAGAAGTGGTCGATGCCGCCCGTCTGGCGCTCCGCCTCGGCGACATAGGCGCGCACGTCGGTCGCCCGCGTCACGTCGGCGTGCACGATGTACGCGGCACCGCCCGCCTTCTCGACGGCGACGGCGCTCTCTTCGAGGGCGGTCCCCGGCAGGTCGACGAGCACCACGCGCGCGCCGTCCGTGGCGAACCGAACCGCGGTCGCGCGACCGATCCCGCCCGCCGCGCCCGTGATCACCGCAGTCTGGTCGTCGAACCGTCCCATTGCCCACCTCGTCTCCGCCCCGGGCACCCGAGGCCCGCGCAGTGTGCCAGAACCGCCGAGGGTCTGCTGACGCCGCTGGTAGGCTGACTGCATGGCGACACCCGATCTCCCCGTCAAAGCCTTCGCCACCGCGCGCGCGTGGGAGCGCTGGCTAGCGAAAGAGGCGGCTACCTCCGAGGGGATCTGGATCAGGCTGGCCAAGCAGGGCTCCGAGATCGTGTCGATCTCCTACGTGGAGGCGGTGGAGGTCGCGCTCTGCTACGGCTGGATCGACGGTCAGAAGGCTGCCGTCGACGACGAGTTCTGGCTCCAGCGGTTCACGCCTCGGCGGCCGGGGAGCAGCTGGTCGAAGATCAACTGCGGACGAGCCGAGGAATTGCTGGCGGCCGGCCGGATGAAGCCTGCAGGACGTCGCGAGGTGGAGCGCGCGAAGGCCGACGGCCGCTGGGCCGCCGCATACGCCGGGCAGGCGACGATGCCGGTGCCGGACGACCTCGCAGCGGCGCTGGCGAAGGACGCCGCGGCGAAGCGGTTCTTCAGCACGCTGGACGCTGCGAACCGCTACGCGATCCTGTACCGCATCCACGACGCGAAGCAGCCAGAGACGCGCGCCCGCCGCATCGCACAGTCCGTCGAGATGCTGTCGCGCGGTGAGGTGCTGCATCCGCAGCGTGGTCGGAAGAAGTGATGGCGAACCGAGCACAATTGGCGGGTCGCCGTGGGCGATCTGGCGACCGCACGGAACGAGCGGAAGGGCCGGGATGAATCCCGGCCCTTCCGTGCTCGATTCGCGGGGCGGCCAGGCTAGCGCGAGCGCAGACCGAGGCGAAGCTGGGTGGAACCGTTCGCCGCGCCATTGGCGCCGAGTCCTTCGAGCGTGGACTGGGCGGTCACGTTCGACTCGCTGGAGACACCCCCGCTCGCCTCAGCCCCGGCCGATGTCACTGCGTCGAGTGCCGTGGCGAGCCCAGCGGCGGCGTGTGTGTTCGCTTCCGCTGAGGCGTCCGCGTCGTGGTGACCGCCGATGGCGCTGAGTGCGGTGGAGATGCCGCCTTCGGCAGCAGCGTTGGCGTTGGCGTTCGTCACGGCGTTGGTCGCCTGGTCGACGCCGACCGTAGCCGAAGCACGAGCTTCGCCTCGCGTCTCAATACCCAGGAGGTTGAGGACGAACTCCTTCATGGAGCCCCGGCGGGTCTGTGCCTCAGCGCTCACTGCAGTACCGATCCCCGCGTCGTCGCTCGCAGCCGCGTTCACGCCTGCCGTGGCGTTGATGGCTGGACGGTCAGCGGAGACTGCAACACGTGCCTTGTTCAGGCCGGCTGTTGCGTGCGTGTTCGCCTCAACGTTGGCGAGCGTCTCGAGGGCCTTCGCGCGCCCGTCCTGAGCAGCCACGCGGGCATCTACACGGCCCATGATCGCTGCGGTGGTGCCGCTGGCCTCAGCCGCGATCCCGCCGCTCAGGATGGCTGTTGCGGCGAGCCCGACAGCGATCGCCTTCTTGGTGATTCCGATGGTCGCAAATGTGTACATCTTCAGACTCCTTCGGCGTACCCCACGACCCCGGTAGCGGAGTCGTGCGTACCGTCACCCACAGAAACGACCGTGACCCGGGTCTGTTCGGTGCGAGGCGCTCGGGAGACTCCGCGGGAATCTGGCGAGGGTGCCGTCTGATGTGTCGACTTCGTCACACACCGGGTGCCAAGCGCGACTTCCAGGTCGCGCTTTGGCCACCTACTCTTCGGCGCATGGCCACCTGGGCAGACTTCGAGGCAAGCGCGCCATCGATGGCCGCGCGCGGACTCCAGCAGTTGCGGGAGATCCCAGTCGGCTACCTCGCCACCGTGCGGAAGGATGGCGCGCCGCGACTGCATCCCGTGTGCCCGCACATCGCCGAGGGGCGACTGTTCGTCATCGTGACTGACCGATCGCCGAAGCGCTTCGACCTCGCGCGCGACGGCCGCTACGCCCTCCATCTGCTCCCGCCGCCACTGCCGCCCGACGACCCCGCGTTCGACGAGTTCGAGTTGAACCTCACCGGCCGCGCCCGCCGCGTCCCCAACAGCGAGGCGGCCACCTGGGCCGCCGTTCGCGCCGTCTGCTTCTACGAGTTCCCCGACCACCACTGGCTCTTCGAGTTGGACATCGAGAACGCGCTCACGTCAGTCTGGGACCCGATCGGAGCGCCCGGCCGTCGCGCTCACCGCCTGACCTGGCGTCCCGGCACCATGGAGCACGCGCCGTCGAACGAAGCAGTCGCCTTCGGCTAGTCGCGCACGACTGCGAGCGTGTGCCTCGCGACGCGGTCGAGTTCGTCCCACCGTCCCATGAACGCGTTATATGCCAGGTGATCGAGGCCGATATGCACCTGATAGCAGCGGATCCGTTCCGCGTATCGAGGGACATCGAGGCCAATCGCGGCGTAGTGGCGCGCCGCTTCCTGTTGGATGCTGATGCCGTTCCACGCGGAATACCACGGTGACCAGAAGTCGATGAGCGCGATGTCGTACAGAAAGTCGCCGGCCATCGCGTTGCCCCAGTCGAGCACCGCGGAGACGTGGTCGCCTTCGACGAGGACATTGTGGTTGAGCATGTCGGAATGGACTAGGTACCGCGTATTCGGAACCATCTCGACGAGTTGTTCCAATCGTGCATATGTCTCGACGAACGCAGCGGACCCGGTCGGCGATTGATCGAGGGCGGCGCGCCATCCGGGAATCTTGGTGGCGTTTGCTGGATCAGCAGTGGCGAGGAGAGCCGCCGCCCACGTGGCATGAGGAGCGTTCCCGCTCGCGTCCCACCAGCCGTAGCCGCTGGCTGTTGAGAGGTCGACCGCGCGAGCAGCATCGAGGGTCGCGAAGAGCGAAGGTAGGACTCGTCGCATGCGCTCGCCATCGAGATCGTCGAGCGAGTCACCGAAGGCGCGTTCTGACACCGCGCAGAAGCCGCCCGGCGCACGAGAGATATCGAAGATCCGGGGGATCGGCAGATCTGCTGAGGCATACTTCGCCGCAACCCGATCCTTCTCAAAGTCGTCGGCCGTAGCGCTGAAGCGGGCTACACGGGCTTGTCCGGAGATCCGGAACGAGAACGCGCGCGACCATGCGCCGTCGCGAAGCGACTGGACATCGGTGACGCCGTCGCCGAGGTGGGTGCGCAGGAACTGGTCGACCTCGGCGATGTCCACTAACGGAGGATAACCTGATTGATCTGGTCCTAAGGCCTCGGCCACACCACGAGGTCGCGCGTAACGTCGGCGCGGGACGCGCGACCGGCGAGGGCCATCGCGAGGTCGAACTCCGCGCGGAGCAGTTGCAGGACGTGGCGCACGCCCGGTTCGCCGTCGACGAGGCCCCACAGCACCGGGCGTCCGATGAGCACGCCGTCTGCGCCGAGCGCGAGCGCCTTCAGAATGTCCGTGCCGCGTCGCACGCCCCCGTCCACGAGTACGGAGGCGCGGCCCGCGACTGCCTCGACGACCTCGGGGAGCGCATCGATGCTGGCGATGGCGCCGTCAAGTTGGCGGCCGCCGTGGTTGGAGACGATCACACCGCGCGCACCCGCATCGATGGCATGGGCGGCGTCGTCGCCACGAAGCACTCCCTTCACCAGCACGGGAAGACGCGTCGCGGAGCACAGCCAATCGAGGTCGGCCCACGTGAGCGTCGGGTCCATCTGAGCGGCGAAGAATTGCAGAAGGCCTGACTCGGGGCCGTCGGATGCGATCTGGCTGCGTGCGCCCGCAAGGTTCGCGGCGGTGATGCCCTCGGGCAGCGTGAAGCGGTTGCGCGCGTCACGTTCCCGGCGTCCGAGGAGTGGCGCGTCCACGGTCAGCACGATCGCCTCGTAGCCGGCGGCCTCTGCCCGGTCGATGAGCGAGCGCGTGAGTGCGCGGTCGCGGAACACATACAACTGATACCAGCGAGGCGACCCGGGCGCCGCTGCGGCGACGTCCTCGATGCTCGTCGAGGCGAGGGTGCTGAGGGTCATCGTGACGCCCTCTGCGGCTGCCGCACGCGCCACGGCTGCCTCGCCGTCCGGGTGCGCGAGCCGCTGGAACGCGGTGGGCGCGATCACGATGGGCCAGTCGTGACGCCGTCCCAGGATCGTCGTCGAGAGGTCGCGCGCGCTGACGTCGACGAGGGCGTGCGGGCGCACGGCGATCCGTTCATAAGCCTCGCGGTTCC
>SCVR01000185.1 GCA_004296805.1 Dehalococcoidia bacterium | reverse complement strand
CGTGGAGATACGCATCGTACGTATCGCCAAACCTTACCGTCAACGTAAGGGTACACGTTGAACCTGTCTCTGCGTTGACACGCCCGCCTGACCGGCGTTCGATCCGCGCGCCTCACGGGTGGCGGACAGGCGGTCAGTATGTCGAAGACGCACGCGACAGCCACACCGGGAGCGCTATCCGACCTTCGCGTGCTCGACCTCAGTGGCCCCATCGGCCATTACGCAGGCCGTCTCCTGGCCGACCTCGGTGCTGACGTGATCAAAGTCGAGCCACCCGAAGGCGATCGGGCACGACGGTGGGCACCCTCCCTTCCGGGTGTCGTCGCGCCCGAGGCATCCGTCCCCTTTGTTCTCTTGAACGCCAACAAACGAGGGATCACGTTGGACATCGCTGACGTTCGAGGCCGGGCGGACTTTCTCCGCTTGCTTTCCTCCTCGGACGTCCTCCTGGAGTCTTGGACACCCAGCGAGGCGCTTCGACTCGGCCTGACAGAAGACGCCCTGCGCGCGGCGCGGCCCGACCTCATCCACGCGTCGATCACGGGATGGGGGCTGAGTGGGCCATATGCGGAGTGGGCGTACGCCGACATCGTGGCCAACGCGATGTCCGGGGTGATGGCGCTCGCAGGGTTTGCGGATGGTCCGCCCGAGCAACTGCCCGACCATCAGGGCTACCACGCTGCCTCGATCAATACCGCCGCGGGCGTGATGGCCGCCCTCCTGCATCGCGACGCCACGGGCCAGGGCCAGCGTGTCGAAGCGTCCATGCTCGAGTCGCTCCTGATGGCCGAGGAAACGGCGATGCAGCAGGCAGACATCCTCGGCACCGACCGAGGACGCACGGGTGGCCAGGGTGCGCTCGGGTTCAAGATGCCGGGCCTGGGCATCTACGAAACGACCGATGGTCACGTGTACGCGATGTGCACTGGCAACGCTGGCTCCGGGTTCCCCGGCCTCGTCCAACTGATGCGTGCCCTCGATGGCTCCACACGCCTCGACGAGGAGCCGTACGCCTCGCTCATCGCCACCTCCTTCAGCACGACGCAGATCATGGCGCTCATGGCAGACCCGAACCGCGCTCCGACGGTGGGTCGCATGTTGGCGGACGTCGAAGGTGAAGTCGTCGCGTTCTTCAGACGGCACCCGAAGGAGACCGTATACGTCCGTGGACAGGAGCTGCGCGTCCTCGTCGGCGCAGTGAACGGCCCTGCCGAGATCCTCGCGTCCGAGCAACTGGGTGCGCGCCGTTGGTGGCGCGACATCGAAGACCCGGCGCGCGGCCACCTGCGTTACCCAGGTTTCCCGTGGTCGCTCGAAGGCACTCCCGCCACCCTGCGTCGCCCGGCCCCCACCCTCGGTCAGCACACGGACGAAGTCCTGCGAGAGGTCGGCGCGCGATGAGTGACAGGCGCCGAGCCCTCGACGGCCTGAAGGTGCTCGACCTGACGTGGTTCGGTGCTGGGCCGATCGCCACGCGTGCCCTCGCGAACATGGGGGCGGACGTCATCCGGGTCGAGACCGCGAAGCGGCCTGACGGGCTGCGACTGGTTGGGCCGCGGCCACCCGGCAACACCAGCCTGAACACCAGCGGCTACTACAACAACTTCAACGCGGAGAAGCGGTCGATCACCATCGACCTCACGACCGAGCGCGGCCACGAACTGGGCCTCGACCTGATCCGCTGGGCCGACGTCATGATGACGAACATGACCATGCGTGCCGTGCGTCAGATCGGCATGACCTGGGATGTCGTGCAGCGGACGAACCCGGGCATCGTGGCGATGTACCAGCCGATGCAGGGCCTGACCGGCCCCCACACCGAGTTCGTCGGCTTCGGCGCCGTGCTGTCCGCAGTCTGCGGGGTCAACGGGCTGGCAGGCGCCGAGGGCGCACCTCCCATTGGCGTGGGCACGAACTACCCGGACTACGTCGTGAACCCGATGCACGCCGTCATCGCCACCCTTGCCGCTGTCCGACATCGACGCCGCACTGGCGAGGGCCAACTCATCGACATGTCGCAACTAGAGTCTTCGGCCGCCGCGCTCTCCGCGCCGGTCTTCGCCGAGGCGAACGGTGTCTCATACCCGCGACAGGGAAACCGCGCGCCGTACGCAGCCCCGCACGGCGCCTATCTCGCCGCCGAGGCCGGGGATCGCGCTGACCGCTGGCTCGTGCTCGCCTGCCTCGATGAGGCTCAGTGGCACGCCGCTGCGCAGACCATGGGGCATCCGGAGTGGGCGACCGACCTCCGCTTCGCGACACTCGCAGCGCGCAAGGCGAACGAGGACGCACTCGATGCGCTCGTCGGCGGCTGGGCCGGTACGCAGCATGGCCCCACGGCCCTCGCAGCGCTGCAGGCCGCAGGCGTTCCCGCCGGCCTGGTCCTCCGAGCCTCCGAAGTGCTCGCTGACCCTCACCTGCGGGCCCGCGAGTACTACGCCTATCTCGACCACCCGGAAGCAGGGGTCCGCGCCTACGACGGCCCCCCGGTGCGCCTCTCCGCCACACCGGTCGAACTGCGCCGTGCCGCCCCGCTGCTCGGCGAGCACACCATCGAGATCGCCACGAGCGTCCTCGGACTTTCGGAGGACGAGACCGCGGCCCTGATCGCTGAACAAGTGCTGCACTGAGGCGGCGGCATGCTCAGCGTCTTGCAGACTGCAAGACGCGCTGTGGATCTGATGGCTCCCCGACGTTCTGTCGTGTGGATGAGTTGTCCCCGTCTGCAATGCCCTCGAAACACCGCGTGCGGTGGACGGGGTCGCACTGCGTGTGCTTACTTACGATCTGTAACTTAGAAGCGAACGGAGACTTCGATGCCCCTCCCACTGCCGGAAGCGGCGCGCGCCCTCTTGAACAAGCCCGCCGCCCACGCCCTCGTGGTCACGACGAACAAGGACGGCTCACCGCATGCCACCCTTGTCTGGGTGGAGGAGCGCGATGGCGCGGTGACGTTCAATACCGCCACCGGCCGCCGCAAGTGGTTCAACATGCGCCGCAACCCGCACATCCTCGTGTCGGTCCAGGATCCGGACGCGCCGCGCACGTACGCCGTGTTCGAAGGGGACGCGGTGATGTCCGAGGAGGGCGCGAACGACCAGATCAACCGGCTGTCGAAGAAGTACACCGGGCGGGAGTCGTACGGCGGCTTCAATGACCGCGAACGACGGGTCTCAGTCCGCCTCGACTTGAGCCGGATTACGGGTATGGGGCCGTGGATCGTGAAGTAGCTGCTCCTTGACCCTCTCGCGCGAACGGGGTTTGCCGTCGTAGCCTGCGTTCGATACGACGCGGACCGCTCTGCGAGAGCCGAGGAGAGCACCGATGCCGATGGATCCCAAACTGGCCGGCGAGGGCGCCGACTGGATCGCTGAGATGCTCAGCGCCGAACTTGAGTCCTTCGTCCCGTCCGAACTCTGCGACATCGTCATGGAGGCGGAGCAGAAGATGCGGGACGAGACGGGCGACCAGCGCATGCCCCACGACGAGATGGCCAAGCGTCTCATGGCACAGTTCGAGGCCGATCCGGACATCCCCACGCAAGAAGGCGCGGTGTCGGAGTATCTGGTCCGCGAGATCCTGCACTGGGAGGACGAGTTCCTCGTCCTGGCTGGCGCACCCCGAGACGTCCGCCGTTAGGACGCCGTTCCGCTAGCGCGAGACCGGCACACCATCCCGGATCGCCTTGAGCCGCTGGACGTTCGTGATGTCCGGCCCGTCACCCTTCGGCGCCTTCTCGGTCGGATACCCCGGCACTTCGAGCAGGAACGCCTTGCCGTCGAACGCCGGGTGGGCCATCAACAACTCGAACGCTTCGGCGCCGAGGAATCCGTCACCGATGTTCTCGTGGCGGTCTCGGAAGCCCCCGAGCGGAGTCTTTGAGTCGTTCGCGTGCACGACTGCCAGCCGGTCGAGCCCGATCTCTCCGTCGTACTCCGCCAGCACGGCCTCGATCCCGTCCTTCGTTCGGATGTCGTACCCCGCCGCGAACGAGTGGCAGGTGTCGAGGCACGTCGCCAGCCTCGGCGAGTTCACGGTGCGGAGGAGCGTCCCCAGGTCAGAGAACTTCGTCCCGATGGTGCCGCCCTGCCCTGCCATCGTCTCGAGGGCAAGGAGGGGGCCGGCAGGAGACGCGGCAAGAATCCGCTGGAGCGACTCGACGACCCGATCGAGGACGGCCTCCAGTCCCAGCCCCTTGTGCGAGCCGGTGTGGAGCACGACGCCCTCGGCGCCAATGGCTGCACCCACTGTCATCGCGTTCACGACGCTGGCAATCGACTTCTCGATCATCAGTGGATCGTCCGAGGCGAGGTTGGCGAGGTAGATGTTGTGGATCCAGACCTGCCCGAAACCGGTCTCGGCCCGCCGGGCCTTGAACTGGGCGATGGCCGCCTCTGTGTGCTTGGTCGGCCGCCACGTCTGAGGGGCACTCACAAAGATCTGGCAGGCTTCGGCTTCGATGGCGAGCGCCCGATCAATAGCGGTGAAGATGCCGCCCGAGGATGAAACGTGCCCACCGACCTGGATCGTCATCGTCAGCCTCCCAGCCCATCCCATCGTACCTCCGGACGTCGGAGCGACCGTTGATAAGTCAGGTTTCGGGGCGCTGCGCCACGGGGATTCTGTGCCGATATTCCCTATGGGCCCGCAGGCGGCGGACCCGACTGCGGAGGGCGTGATGGAAAGCGACACCTGGCGTCGCCGCGCGGAGCGCGGTCTGGCGCGACGCGGCTCCGCCCTGCTGGTGGTCTCCGAACCTCGCGCCGCCCGCGCGACGTCGTACCTGCTCCAGGAGTTCGACTACACCGTAGATGCCGGAGTTTCCGCCTCAGAGGCTCTGGAGTGGCTCGATCGCGCTCGATACGACCTCATTCTTGCTGGCGGCCCGGAGGCGTCCGTGCCCGGCTACGCCCGCGCCCTGCGCCGCGCGGCCCCGGGAAGCCGCATCCTGTTGCTGGCGTCTGAGGAGGCGGTGCCTTCAGCCGCGGGCATCCAGGTCGAACTGCTCCCGCCGCCCTACGAGGTCAACGCCATCGCTAGCTACCTCGCGGTCTAGGGTCGGTGCAAGGCGTCCAGGGGCACCACCACCGAATCGGCGCACTCACCCTCGCGAATCTGGTTGCTGGCGCGGCAGGCCGTTGGTAAGGTTGCGCGGGACACCCCGCGGACCGAGAGGCACCGTCTTGGCGTACACCATCATCGAGACCTGCATCGGCTGCACGGCCTGTGTGAAGAAGTGCCCGGTCGAAGCCATCTCCGGCCGCCGGAACGAGCTCCACATCATTGACGAGGAACTCTGCATCAACTGCGGAGCCTGTGGTGCGGTTTGCCCGCCTGAGGCGATCCTCGACGAAATCGGCGACCTTTGCCGCACTTTCCCCCGCCGCGAACTGCCCCTCTCCAAGATCATCGAGGAGAACTGCATCGGCTCGGGCTGCGAGTTGTGCATCAACATCTGCCCGTTCGAGGCGCTGTCGCTGCAGGACTCTCCGAGCAATCACGACTACTACGGCATCGCCACCGTCGACGACAAGAAGTGCGTCGGCTGCCGGCTCTGCGAGCAGGCCTGCGGCTGGGGCGCGATCTACATCGACCCGCCGCGCGAGATGCTGAAGAAGAA